>NZ_JADPJJ010000188.1:0-20500 GCF_023073375.1 Bradyrhizobium sp. 197
CCCCACAATCGCATCCACGAGGTGCTGCGGCGTCGCTCGCCCATGCACCCGCGCCGCGTGCGAGCGATCCGTAAGCCCTCCAGGCCCTTCCAGCTGATAGCGATCCAACCATTTGTAACCGGTCTTGCGGCTAATCTCGTAGCGTTCGCAAAGCTCCGTCATCGTCCACATTCCGCTTCGCTGATCCGCGATGAAGCTAACCCGTTGGCCCATTGCGCAGCTCTCTCGCCAAGGCATCGGCTGATCCTCCCAGCCGACAGAGAACTGTCACCCACCCATCCGGTCTACTTTGTTACCTATCTATCCGGTCTGGACACTTTCTTCCCTTCTCCCCTCGCGGGAGAAGGTGGCGCGAAGCGCCCGATGAGGGGTTTCTCTCGGCGAATTCAACTGCAAGAGATGAGGTGTCGAGACAACCCCTTACCCGTCTCGCCGCTCCGGGCCACGCATTCCCTACTCGTTCGGCATCGCCCCCACATACGACGAGCTCGGCCGGATCAACCGCCCCGTCCGCTGCTGCTCACGCGCATGGGCGGTCCAGCCGGCTGCGCGGGCCACCGCGAAGATCGGCGTAAAAGCCTGTCTTGGAACCGCCAGCGCATCGAGCAGGATCGCGGTGAAGAACTCTACATTGGTTTCCAGCGGCCGGTCCGGATTCTTCTTGCGCAGTGCGCTGCGGATATAGGCCTCGACCTCGCCGGCAAACGGCAGGCCGGCGCCGTCCGAGGCGAGCGCCTCGATCGCGGTCTTGAGCACGTCGGCGCGGGGATCGCGCACGCGATAGACGCGGTGACCAAAACCCATCATCCGCTCGCCGCGTGCCAGCGCCGCATCGACCCAGATCTGGATGCGCTCGCGCGAACCGATCGCGTCGAGCATTTCCAGCACCGGCTCCGGCGCGCCGCCATGCAGCGGGCCGGTGAGCGCGCAATAGCCGGCGGTGACGGCGGCGAACAGATCGGCTTGCGTCGAGGCCACCACGCGCGCGGTGAAGGTCGAGGCATTCATGCCGTGATCGCAGACCGTGACGAGATAGGCGTCTAACGCCGTGACCTCGCGCGTCGCCGGTGC
This sequence comes from Bradyrhizobium sp. 197, assembly GCF_023073375.1. NCBI lineage: Bacteria > Pseudomonadati > Pseudomonadota > Alphaproteobacteria > Hyphomicrobiales > Nitrobacteraceae > Bradyrhizobium > Bradyrhizobium sp. 197. The sequence goes on from NZ_JADPJJ010000188.1 coordinate 1,072, forward strand.
GCACCCGTGCAGCATGCGGAGCGTATCGGCGGCGTGGCTCACGCTCGGATCGGGCGCGACCGGATCGAGACCTTTGGCGCGCCGGACCAGCGCACCTGCGATCACCGGAAATGCGCCGACGATGGTCGCCTCGTGCTCCAGCCCGTGCTCCGCGCGAAGTCCCGCGACCGCCGCGCGAAACCCGTCGACGATGCCCATGCCGCTTGTCGCCGGCAGCAGGTCGGCCAAACGCGCGAAAGCGCGTTCGCGTGCGGCACCCAGGTTCGCCCGCACATTGGCTTCGCTCAGCGTGGTCTTGCTGGCGCCGTTCCAAAGCCGGGCGGTAACGCCCTCAAAGCTCGACTGGCTCGCCAGTCGGCCGACATGCTCGCCGGCGATGATCAGCTCGCCGCGCTCGCCGTCGACATGGCTCAGCACGGTCTCAGCCGCGGGAACGCCGTCCAGCCCGATCTGACTCTTGGTGAGGTGGATGTTCATGGCCCAATCTCCGTTTTGCTATGCAGCGAAAGGTCGGGCCTCTCGACAGATTGATCAATCTTGATTACATAAATCAATATGAAAAATTCTGAGGAGCTCTATCTCTCAGCCCGGGAGGCCGCCGCCGAACTCGCGATCTCGCCGGCCACGCTCTACGCCTATGTCAGCCGCGGCCTGGTCCGCTCCGAGCCGACGCCGGACTCGCGCAAGAACCGCTATCGCGCCGAGGACGTCCGCGCGCTGAAGGAGCGCCGGGTGCCGTCGCCGGAGCCGCGCGGCCTGCGCAGCTTCGACGCCGATTTGCCGGTCATGGATACGGAGATATCCACCATCACCGAGGACGGCGCGATCTATCGCGGCGTCAATTGCGTCGATCTCGCCGAGAACGACACGCTGGAGCACACCGCGACGCTTCTGTGGGACGTCTCCGGCGTCGATCCTTTTGCAGCTGACAACTTTCCAGCAGTATCCGATGAGATGCGCCTGATCGCGCAGGCCGCGCGCCGCGCCGCGTCGATCGATCGCGCCATCGCGGTGCTGGCGCTCGCATCGAGCGCCGATCCCCGCGCCTTCACCCGTGCACATGACGGACGTGCGATGGTCGGTGCGCGCATTGTCCGGCTCCTGGTCGCGACCATGCTCAATACGGAGCCGTCGGCCGAGCCGTTGCACCAGCAGATCGCCAGGGCCTGGGCGCCCGACAGCAAGCACGCGGCCGATCTCATCCGCCGCGCGCTGGTTCTGCTCGCCGAGCATGAATTGAACGCGTCTACCTTCACCGCGCGCTGCGCGGCCTCGACCGGCCTCAATCTTTATGACTCCGTCATCGCCGGCCTCGCCGCGCTGAAGGGGCCGAAGCACGGCGGCGCCGGCGTGCTCGCCTCGCAGCTCGTCAAGGCGCTGGTGGATCGTGACGTCGAGCCAATGGTCCGCGAACGCGTCGCGCTCGGCGAACGCTTTGCCGGCTTCGGTCACGGCGTCTACAAGTGGGGCGATCGGCGCGCGCAGTCGCTCCTGAATGCCCTGGCCCGCGCCGGCGCACCGCGCAAATTCACCAAGGAGGTGCCGGAGCGCATCGCGGAGGCGACCGGCGAACTCGTCAACATCGACTACGCGCTCGCCGTGCTCGTGCACGCACTGCGCCTGCCTGGAGGCAGCGAGCTCGCGCTGTTCGCAATGGCCCGCAGCGTCGGATGGATCGCGCATGCGAGCGAGCAATTGCAGCACGGCAAGCTGATCAGGCCGCGGGCACGCTATGTGGGCCCGGCGCCGGGGCGGAGGATGGGGGCTGCGGATTCCAAGGGATAATCAAAAACCGTCATGGTGAGGAGCGCGGAACGCGTGTCTCGAACCATGCAGGCCCGGCTGTCGCCCGCGGCCATCCTTCGAGACGCCCGCCGTTGGCGGGCCCTCAGGATGAGGGCGGTGTGCTTGGATACAGTCGATCAACCCCGCGGCTTCGCCACCGCCACACCGCCACCGTTCCGTCGGCGATAGATCCAAACCGCCGCGCCCAGCACGATCGCCACGCCGACCACGGTCAAAATCCACATATGCTTGTATGGATGCCCATGATGCGGCAGCCCGGCATATTCGTGCAGAGCCGACACCGCCAAAACACCCGGCAGCACATGCGCGGGCGCCCAGACCAGGATCGCCGGGATGTTGATGGCGTAGAAGCGGGCCGGGGGCATGCCCAGCGCGCCGGCGGTGACCGGCACAAAGGCCCGGATCGGCGGCACGAAGCGGGCCAAGAACACGGCCCAGGCGCCGAAGCGGCGGAAGAAGTTTTCGCTCTGCTCGATCACGCGGGGATAGTTGGTCAGCGGCCAGGTGTTGAGAATCTCGCGCTGCTGCCGGTGCCCGATCCAGTAGGCCGACCCGTCGCCGAGCACAGCGCCAATTGCCGCCGCCAGCAGGACCCATTGCAGCTTCAGGTCGCCGCCCGGAACCAGCGCACTCAGCGCCAGGATGATGGTCGAGCCGGGAATCACCGAGCCGACCACCGGAACCGCCTCCAGCAGGGCCGCCAGGAACAGGGTCAGATAGGCCAGCCACGCATGGGCCGAGACGAATGAAATGAGGGGATCGAGAAAGGACGTCACATCGTCTCTGTGGTGGGATTGGGCTTTGGGGTTCGGACACTACATAAGTAGCGAGCGGCGGTAAAAGTGCCACCCGCGTAGGCAGGGCCGCGCATCCCGCACGAATTTCGGGCGTGATTCGCAAGGCAGCCCTCCAAAATCTGCGATCCTTGCCTATCTAAATGAAAAGACAGCGGAACTTTGATTGGGGCGCGGGCTTCTGCCCGCACGTTGTCTCTGATAGGTTCGCGACCGCACCCAGCCGCAGCCAACGTGCAAATAACTGGTCTCGGGACCGCCCGGGGCCTCGGAGGATTGATGACGACCGCCGCCCTGTCCAAAGTTGAGGAAGTTTCCGGTCTGCCCGACATGAAGGTGTCGGTGCGCCAGGTCTTTGGGATCGACACCGATCTCGAAGTGCCGGCCTATTCCGAAGTCGATCCTCATGTACCCGAAGTTGATTCCGACTACCGTTTCGACCGCGCCACCACGCTCGCCATTCTCGCCGGCTTTTCCCGTAACCGCCGGGTCATGGTGACCGGCTATCACGGCACCGGCAAATCCACCCATATCGAGCAGGTCGCTGCGCGGCTGAACTGGCCCTGCGTGCGCGTCAACCTCGACAGCCATATCAGCCGTATCGATCTCGTCGGCAAGGACTCGATCGTGGTCCGCGACGGCAAGCAGGTCACCGAATTCCGCGACGGCATCCTGCCCTGGGCGCTCCAGCACAACATCGCGCTGGTGTTCGACGAATATGACGCCGGACGCCCGGACGTGATGTTCGTGATCCAGCGCGTGCTGGAAGTCTCCGGCCGCCTGACGCTGCTCGACCAGAACAAGGTGATCAAGCCGCATCCGGCGTTCCGCATGTTCTCGACCGCTAACACCGTCGGTCTCGGCGACACCTCGGGCCTCTATCACGGCACCCAGCAGATCAACCAGGGCCAGATGGACCGCTGGTCGATCGTCACCACGCTGAACTATCTCAGCCATGACGAGGAAGTGGAGATCGTGCTGGCGAAGGCCAAGCATTATCGCACCCCGGAGGGCCGCGACATCGTCAACAAGATGGTGCGCCTTGCCGATCTCTCCCGTAACGCCTTCGCCAATGGCGACCTGTCGACGGTGATGAGCCCGCGCACGGTGATCACCTGGGCGGAGAACGCCGACATTTTTGGCGATATCGGATTTGCATTCCGGGTCACCTTTCTCAACAAGTGCGACGAACTCGAGCGTCCGTTGGTCGCCGAGTTCTACCAGCGCTGCTTCAACGCGGAGCTGCCGGAATCGGCGGTCAACGTGGCGCTCAGCTGATATATCGAGATGTCGTCCCGGCCTGGTGCGCAATCGCGCACATGGAGCCGGGACCCATGCCGCGAGGTCCCTCGATTGAAGCGACGCCGATAGTTTTCCCTGCCCGACAACGGCCGGTGGTTATGGGTCCCGGCTTTCGCCGGGACGACGGATAGGGTGAGATGACGACGTCCAACTCCAAATTCCGCAACACCAAGGAAGCCCCGACCGAGCCGTTCAAGCGCTCGGTGGCGTCATGCCTGAAGGCGATCGCGAAAGCGCCCGAGCTCGATGTCAGCTTCGCCGCGGAGCGTCCCGGGCTCGCGCCGGGCAAGGCGCGGCTGCCTGAGCCCGCGCGAAAAATGACTAAGCGTGATGCCGCCATCGTGCGCGGCCACGCCGATTCCATCGCGCTCAAGCTCGCCTGTCACGATCCAAAACTGCATCGCAAGCTGATGCCCGGCAATCCGCAGGCGCGCGGCGTGTTCGAGGCGGTTGAGCAGGCCCGCGTCGAGGCGATCGGCGCGCGTCGCATGGCGGGCGTTGCCAAAAACCTCACCGCGATGCTCGACGACCATTTCCATCGCGGCAAGTTCGACGAGATCACCGACCGCGCCGACGCACCGCTTGCGGACGCGCTGGCGATGCTGGTGCGCGAGCGCCTGACCGGCATGGCGCCGCCGACGGCTGCCAAGAAGGTCGTCGACCTCTGGCGTCCCATTCTCGAAGACAAGATCGGCAAGCGGCTCGACCGGCTCGATATCCTGGTCGAGGACCAGACCAGGTTCGGCGATGCCGTGCATGATCTGTTGACCGCGCTCGAGATCGGCGACGAGCGCAACGCCGACAGTGAAGACAACGACGACAACGAGGACAATCAGGACGGCGACAACGACCAGTCCGGCGCCGAGGGCTCGCCCGATTCCGACGCCGCGCAGGAGATGAGCGCCGACCAGGCGCAGGCCAGCTCGGAAGATATGAGCGAGAGCGCGATGGAAAGTGCGCAGGCCTCGACCTCCGACACCTTCGACGACGGCGAGCTCGGCGACGACGAGACGCCGGGCGAGGCGACGCGTCCGAACTCGCACGGGAAGAACGAGCCGCGCGGGCCGGAATATCACGCCTTCGCGCCGAAATTCGACGAGATCATCGCCGCTGAAGACCTCTGCGACCATGACGAGCTGGAGCGCCTGCGCGCCTATCTCGACAAGCAGCTCGCGCATCTGCAGGGCATCGTCGCCCGTCTCGCCAACCGCCTGCAGCGCCGGCTGATGGCGCAGCAGAACCGCGCCTGGGAGTTCGATCTCGAAGAGGGCATTCTGGATCCCGCGCGCCTGTCGCGCGTGGTGACCGATCCCTATCACCCGCTGTCCTTCATGCACGAGAAGGAGGCGACCTTCCGCGACACCGTGGTGACGCTGCTGCTCGACAATTCCGGCTCGATGCGCGGCCGCCCGATCACGGTCGCGGCGACCTGCGCCGACATCCTCGCCCGCACGCTGGAGCGTTGCGGCGTCAAGGTCGAGATTCTCGGCTTCACCACCCGCGCCTGGAAGGGCGGGCAATCGCGCGAGGCGTGGCTTGCCGCCGGCAAGCCGGCCAATCCCGGCCGTCTCAACGATCTCCGTCACATCATCTACAAATCGGCAGATGCGCCCTGGCGCCGTGCGCGGAAGAATCTCGGCCTGATGATGCGCGAGGGGCTGCTGAAGGAGAACATCGACGGCGAGGCGCTGGACTGGGCGCACAAGCGCCTGCTCGGGCGGCCCGAGCAGCGCAAGATCCTGATGATGATCTCGGACGGCGCGCCGGTCGACGATTCCACGCTGTCGGTCAATCCCGGCAACTACCTCGAGCGGCATCTGCGCCACATCATCGAGGAGATCGAGACCCGCTCGCCGGTCGAGCTGATCGCGATCGGTATCGGCCATGACGTCACGCGCTATTATCGCCGCGCGGTGACAATCGTGGATGCCGAAGAGCTCGGCGGTGCCATCACTGAAAAACTCGCCGAACTCTTCAGCGAGACCAACACCGCACCCACGCAACCGGCCAACCGCCCGCGACGCAAATTGCATTCGTGAGCAACCATCGATCCCGCCGCAGCTTTATCGGCCACGCGGCGGCGGGATTTTCCACTCTCGCACTTTCTCGCCTGGCGCAGGCGCAGCCTGCGACCGAGCCGCCGCCGCGCACTTCGCTGATCGAGCACGCCGTCGCCGCGCCCGTCCGCATCGAGGTGAACGCGCGACCGATTCCGAATTTCGCACCGCGCGACGGTTCACGCACGCGCTTCGGTTCGCTTGAGTATCGCAGCGGCCTTGTGCTGACCTCGCCGCATCGCGGATTCGGTGGCCTGTCCGGCTTTCGCTTCCTCGATACCAGGGGTGAGCGCTTTCTCGCGATCTCCGACCAGGGCACCTGGTTCACCGGCGCGATCCGCTATTCGGGACGGAGCATGACGGGTCTCGACGACGTCGAGGCCGCGCCGGTGCTGAATGCGGAGGGACGGCCGATCACCGAGAAGCGCCTGTGGTACGATACCGAGTCGCTCGCGCGTGACGGCTCGTTGGTCTATGTCGGGCTCGAGCGCGTCAACCAGATCATGCGGTTCGATTTTTCGAAGGGCGGCATCCGCGCCCGCGGCGAGGTGCTGCAGACGCCGCCGGCGGTGCGCAAGCTGCCCTACAACAAGGGGCTCGAGGCGCTGGTGTTTGTCCCCACAGGGCAGCCGCTCGCGGGCAGCTTGATCGCGCTGTCGGAGGGCGGCTTCGATGCCGACGGCAATCTGATCGGATTTTTGATCGGCGGCCCCACGCCGGGCCAGTTCAGCATTCGCCGCACCGACCAGCAGTTCATCAGCGACGCTGTGCTGCTGCCCTCGGGCGATCTCCTGATCCTCGAGCGCAAATTCTCCTGGTTCACCGGCATCGATATCCGTATCCGCGCGATCCCCCTGAAGTCGATCGCGCCGGGCGCCGTGGTCGACGGCCCCGTGCTGTTCAAGGCCGATCTCGGCCACGAGATCGACAACATGGAAGGCATCGACGCCCACGTCAGCGCCGACGGCGAGACCGTGCTGACGCTGGTGTCGGACGACAATTTCTCGCTGCTCCAGCGCACGCTGCTGTTGCAGTTTGCGCTGGTGGAGTAGGGCGGCCCGGCGCGCTCCCGCAATGCATGACGTTACGGGCCGCCATTCCTCCGCGCGGCTGGCAATCCGCGTTTCCGTCACTACACTCCCACCATCGCCCCTCCATCCTCCGGAACTCCCCCGCATGAGCGCCCTGTTTTCCCCGATCAAGCTGCGCGGCCTGACGCTGAAGAACCGAATCGTGGTGTCGCCGATGTGCCAGTATTCGGCCGACGACGGCGTCGCCAATGACTGGCACTTCACTCACATCAACAATCTCAGCCTGTCGGGCGCGGCGATGTTCTGCATCGAGGCGACCCATGTCGAGGCGATCGGCCGCATCACGCCGGGCTGCCTCGGGCTCTACAGCGACGCCGCCGAGGCCGCGCTGAAACAGGTCCTCAGCTCGGTGCGCAAACATTCCTCCACCGCGGTCGCGATGCAGCTCGCGCATGCGGGCCGGAAAGCCTCGAGCGCGCGGCCCTGGGACGGCGGCCAGCTGATTCCGCTGAGCGAAGGCGGCTGGCAGACTGTGGCGCCGTCCGCGCTGCCGCACAAGGAAGGCGAGGCCGCGCCGCTCGCGCTCGACACCGCAGGCCTCAAGCGCATCCGCGACGCTTTCGTCGAGTCCGCGAAACGCGCGGATCGCATCGGCATCGACGCGATCGAGCTGCACGGCGCGCACGGCTATCTCCTGCATCAGTTTCTGTCGCCGATCTCGAACAAGCGCACCGACGAATACGGCGGTAGCTTGCAAAACCGCATGCGCTTCCCGCTGGAGGTTTACGATGCGGTGCGCGCGGTGTTTCCGCACGACAAGCCGGTCGGCATGCGGGTGTCCTCGACCGATTGGGTCGAGGGCGGCTGGGATCTGGCGCAGACCATCGCATTCGCCAACGCGCTGAAGGCGCGCGGCGTCGACTGGATCGATGCCTCCTCCGGCGGCGTCTCGCCGCTGCAGAAGATCCCGCTCGGCCCCGGCTACCAGGTGCAGTTCGCAGAGGCCATCAAGCGCGAGACCGGATTGCCCACCATCGCCGTCGGCCTGATCACCGAAGGAAAGCACGCGGAAGAGATCGTCGCAGGCGGCAAGGCCGACATGGTCGCGCTCGCCCGCGGCATGCTCTACGACCCCCGCTGGGCCTGGCACGCCGCGGCAGACGTCGGCGGCGAAGTCGAGGCACCCCCGCAATACTGGCGCTCGCAGCCCTCGACGCAGAAGGCGCTGTTCGGCAAGACCACGTTCGGGGCAAGGTGAGGTCTTCACCTGCCGCCCATCTTTCTGCCGCTCATCCTTCGAGACGCCCGCCTTTGGCGGCCCCTCAGGATGAGGACGGAGTGCGCGGTAGCACTTTCGGCAGGCAAGGATGCCGCTCAGCCTCATCCTGAGGAGACCGCAAAGCGGTCGTCTCGAAGGACGAGGCGCTCGCTCAGCGTCCGCCAGGACGTCATATGCGATAGCCCTGCCGCTTGCGGGAGAGGGAGTTAACCTCACGCATCCGTAACCCCTCTCACCTTCCACGTCAGGCAAAACTGGCCTAACCTTGCGCGCACTCCAATTCGTCACGGAGGCCCGCTATGCGGTTTCGTGTCCGGAAGGCTGCCCACGTCATCGAGCGCGTGGGTCTTGCGATGGCAGGGGCGGCGTGCGGGCTGTTCGTCGGCGCCTATGTGGGATCTGTGATACCCGCGCTCACCACGGAGGGGTTCCTGCTGCTGATGATGGTGCTGGGCTTCGTCGGCTTCTATCTCGGCATCGACACGCCGCAGCTGCCCTTCGACGAGGCCCACGGCGACATCGACGCCGCGGAACTGTTGAGCTCCGCCGGCACGCTCTGCGCCACGCTGACCGCATTCGCCTCGGTCGCCATCATCGTGCTCCGCCTCGATCCGCACATCGCGTGGAGCTGGTTCGCCCTGTTGGGCTGGATCGCAGGTGTCGCGATGCAGATCGTCGCGGGGGCGAAGGCGCGGATGCGGAAGTAGGTGGGGGGGCTTCGCCTAGAACACCACGCCCACCTTCGTGCCGCGCTTCCACGCCACGCGGCAGCGCTTCTTGGTGTTCACGTGCAGCAGCTCGAACCGATCAGGAATCTTCACCTGCCCGCCGAGATCGACGCAGGCGCCGCCGGGCGAATAGTCGATCAGCGTGCAGACGATGACCGGCGCGCGCGGGTCGGTGATGATCTTGGCCTGGCGGGACACCAGCCCTGCGGGTTTGACGCGGGCATGTCGGCGCGGATGCATTGGCACTCTCCTCCAATTTCCGCGAATAGCGCGGGTGGTCTGGGAGATGATGCAGAGGAGTTGATGCGATCCGGCTAAGGCGGGGGTGAGAATTTTAATGAAAAGTGTCGGCGAATGGAGAAAGCGGCGGTAGTGGGGTGTGACGAGGCCCCCACCTCACCCCGCCACGATCTCCTCCGTCTCCGCCGCCGCTCCCACACCCGGCGGCACCGGCATCGGTACGATCACATAATCCTTCGGCAAGTTCACCGGCCGGTATCCCGGCTCCACCGCCATCCGCTTCAGCACGCTCTCATGCACATGCGCGCCTTCGGAGATGGGGCGCGGTTCGCAATCGGGGATGTAGAAGCCGAGAAACACCTTCCGCTCCGGCCATTCCTTGTATGTCGCGCTCTTCGGCAGATACTCCAGCACGCGCCAGAGCGCCGTCATCGAATTGTGCAGCTCGCCGATCTTGCCGGTGTAGGCGGGCTCGACATACTGGAACGGTGAGTTCTTGCGCTGGATGCCCCAGGCAAGCTGGTTCACGGTGCGCGGATTGAAGTTCAGTCCGGCCTTCGCCGCCTCTTCGATCATCCAGATCAGCGGATATTTGGACTCGCCGCTCTCTGCCTCCGGATAACCGCCGCCGACATCGCAGTGCACGCCGGCGAACCACACCTGCAAAATGTCCTGTGGCTCCTTCTTCTCGTCGGGCACGTAACGGTGGCTCCAGTACTCCTGCGGCTCGTCATGCTTCTTGAGGCGGAACATGCAGCGCCGCTCGTCGATCGCGATCGCCTGCCGGAAGATGTTGACGCTCGGATTGCGCAGTGTGAAGGCGAGCTCCTCCAGGCTGAACACGAGGAAGAAGACGTCGCGCCGCGGCACGATCACGCTCGCCACCGTGTCCCAGACGCCGATGAAATGGATGGTCGGCCAGCGCGTGGAGGTGATGCGCGCGAATTGCGCGGCGAGGTCGAATTCGTCTTTCGGCAATGGCCCCTGATCATCGACATCGATACCCTTGAGGTCCTCGATGTCGTTGCCGCGCCCGGTGCCGGAATATTGCTTGTAGGCGACGAGGCCGGAGCCTGCGAGGTTCGCCTGCTCCGGCGAGATCAGCCCGATCTTGTGGATCAGCCCCGCCAGCACCCGCACGGTATAGGCGCCGCGCGAGAAGCCGAACAGATAGATCTTGTCGCCCGGCGCGTAGTGCTCGACCAGGAAGCGATAGGCCGACAGCACATTGTCATCGAGCCCGTAGCCGGTGGCGAGCCCCAGCACCAGATTGACGTTGGCTTTCCAGCGGTGCCACGTCGACGGCTCCGTCACGGTGCCGACGCCTGGATCGTAGAACACCATCTGCCGCGGCGACGTCTTGTCGGTCTTGCGCAGGCAGCGATAGAGCTTCAGGACGTTGGAGATGTTCTCCGAGATCTCGTTGCCGGTGCCGTCACAGCAGATGACGAGGTTTTTCGGCTCGGATTGATGGTCGGTCGTGCGGTCGTGCTCCACGGTACGCCCTCCCGGTAATGCTACCCGGGCGAGTATAGCGGAAAAGGGTAGGGGAGAAGAGATGATAGCGGTCGCTTCTCCCTCTCCCATTGTGGGCAGGGCTATCGCATATGAAGAAACATATGGCTGGAAGCTCGACTGCAGCCATCCTTCGAGACGCCCGCCTACGGCGGGGCCTCAGGATGAGGGATGAGTGTGCGGCAGCATTTCAACGCAGACGGATGCAGCCAAGCCTCATCCTGAGGAGACCGCGTAGCGGTCGTCTCGAAGGACGAGGCGCCCGGCCTCTATCGCCCCTACTTCTTCTTCCCCTGACCGATCTCCGGCTGCCAGGCGGCGTCCTTGCGGCTCGGTGCCGCGGCGGTTGCTTTGACTTTGTCCTTCTTCGGCTTCTTGGTCTCGCGATTGCTGCGTTGCTGTCCCTTGGCCATGACGTCCGTCTCCTGTGGGGCTCGAATTCGCTGGGTTCGTTCGACTGCGAGATTGGCGCTGCCGTATGCGCTGGGCACGCGGCGACGAGAAAAGACACGCGGTGCCGCGCACACGAAACGCGGAACATGCAGCGCAATCTCGACCTCACGGCAATTGCGTGAGTTGCGCTGACGCTTAGGAGCGTACGCCTGCGCCATGCCGATTGCGAGGACAAAAACGCCGCGCGCGAGCGCCGCGATGCGGCCTTAAGTGCCCGCCCGCGCTGACATAATGCTGGCTATTGCCGCGCTAGGAGCGCATGTTTGCGGCAGCTGGCGTCGGTTGGGGCCCCTTCTTGTGAAAGGCAGGTGTGCATGACCATCCGCTCGCGGCGAGAAACCGTCACCTTCAAGCATCCATTCCACATCCGCGGCGTCGAGCGCGAGTTGCCGGCCGGCGCCTATGAGGTCGTCACCGACGAGGAGATGATCGAGGGCCTGTCGTTCGCGTCCTATCGCCGCGTCGCCACCATGATCACGGTGCCCTCCGAAGGCGTGCGCGGTGCGACGGAGATGCTGTCGATCGGCTCGGTCGACCTGGCGGATGCCCAACGCATCGACGCGAGTGCCGCCAATGACTGACATCCCGGTCGATCTCGACAGCCACCGCGGCATGGCCGCTCAGAAGGCGACCGATCTGCGCCGCGCGCTGGCCGACGTCGAGGCCCAGGTCAGGGAGTTGCGCGAGCGCGAGGCCGATCTCGAAAACCGCATGATGTCGGTGCCCGCCGCGTCCTGGCCGGAGGCCGCCGTGAAGGCGCGCCATCTGCTCAACCTCTATGCCGCGAGCCTGCCCACTGAGGACACCCGCCACCGCGCGCTGGTGGCCGCGCTGTTCGACGATTTCGCAAGGCTGAACGGCGATAATTGACTCGAGCCGCAAGCCCCGGGCTCGCTGCACCTCTCCCGCTTGCGGGAGAGGTCGACGCGCCCCGGGCGATGCGAAGCATCGTCCCGCGCGCGGCGGGTGAGGGCTCTCTCCTCATCGGGGTTATCGCTTGTGGAGACACCCCCACCCCAACCCTCCCCCGCAAGCGGGAGAGGGAGCGCACCAGAACCAATCGGCACAAGGAGTACCCCATGACGCTCACCAGCAGCCGCTTCATCGGCCACGAACAGGACCGGGGCATCGTCCAGTTCTCGATGCAGGACGGCGCGAAGCAGATCGCCTGCGCGATCTCGACCTCCGCGATGGACGACCTCGAGCGCGGCCCGCGCGCCCGGCCCTCCGAGCGCGAAGAGCAGTTCACCCGCCTGCGCGAGCGCATCGAAGCCTGCGTGGAACGGAAATATCAGGCGACGGAGTTCGAGGGCACCCCGCCCGGCATCGTGTTGCGGAGCATTGATTTTCGGGGGTAGGCGAGGCGACGGTTCGCACCGCGAGCGTGCAGGCTTCGCGCATTTTCGATCGCATCCGCAGGCCCCTTTACCGCCTCAGCTGTTGATATTAACCATCTGTTAACCATGCGGTCGCCTAATGTGGAGGATTGGGGGATCACCATGTCGGCCCATGTGACGCGACCGAAGTTGATGCCAGCCGATCCTGCCTTTCATCTGCTTGGCGGGCTCGCGGTTCGTGCCAAGGCCTTCATACAGACCAAAACGGCTGTCCTATGGAGCAATGCCATGTTCGGAAAGGACGACTTAGTGGACAATCTCGGTCGCGATCTCGATCGCGCGCGCGGACGACGCGATGCTCTTGCATCCGAGGCTGCGACCCTGACGGCTCAGATCGCCGAAATCGAAACCCGCCTTTCGGAGGAGAAGAACAGGCGGGAGCGTGATCGCGTCCTGGGCGAAATCGAAGCGATCAAAACCCGAATCAAACAGGCCGGGAGCGCGTTTGCACCTGTTGTCGATGGTCTCTGCAAGGCGATCGAGCAGGCTGCGGCAGTTGTGCCCGAGGCCCGCGAGCTCAATAGCTTCCTGGTATCGGTAGCGGCCGAAATCGACAACGTCATCGATCCCTTGGTGCGCGAACTGGATCAGCGCGCGGATGCGGTGCGAATAGGCCACGCTGCACCGGACATCCCGAGTTCCGCCAATGAGGGGGCCATCGTACCGCCCGTGGAACCGCCAAAAGACAACAACGATCGCCTGCTTCGCTTCCCGGCATGGCTGTCTCGCGACAAGGAGCCGGAAAAGGAAACAGCGGAGAGCCCGCGCAGCACGGCAGCGTGAATCATCGGCGCGCCGCGCACCTCAAGAAGCTCGAATGCATGACGTTCGGAATTCGCCGATGAAATTGCGCGATGACGATTCGTCCCAATCTCATCGCGCCCTGGACGCCTAGCAGCGGCCCATTCCCGGCATCGTAGCTCGCGACGGAGTCTGTCACCGGGCCACGCTTCGCGCGGACCCGTTGGTTGCGCCCCGGGATCACGACCCGTTGTCGGGCTCGCTGGTCCGCCAGGCAAGTAACTCCGGCTCTTGCGGCCAGCTCAGTTGGCGGCGCGGCGCAGGAAGGCCGGGATATCGAGAATGCTTTCGTCGGTCGCGTTGCGTGGAGATGAGCGGCCGTAGGGATCGAGCGGCTGAGGAGCTGCCTGGCGCGCATATTCCAGATCCGGCCTTGCCGGTTGCCCCATGGGTCGGCCGGCCGCGGGGTGGAGCGGCGGGCTTTCCACCTGCGGAAGCGGTGCGCTACGCTCGATGCGATCGGCGATGCGGCGGCTGTCGTTGCGCAGCTTGCCGGCGAGCTGCGTGAGTGAGGTTTCCGACGGCGGCGTCTGCAGCGCCGGATCGAGATTGTCGATTCCGGTCGCCACCACCGAGACGCGGACGATGCCCTCGAGGCTTTCGTCAAACGACGCGCCGACGATGATGTTGGCGTCCGGGTCGGCCTCGTCGCGAATGCGGGTGGCAGCTTCGTCGACTTCGAACAGCATGAGATCCCTGCCGCCGGTGATGGAGATGATGAGGCCGCTGGCGCGCTTGATCGAGGGGTTATCGATCAACGGATTGGAAATTGCGGCCACGGCGGCGGCGAGCACGCGTTTCTCGCCGGAAGCTTCGCCCCGTCCCATCATCGCCTTGCCCTTCTCTCGCATCACGGAGAGAACGTCGGCAAAATCGAGATTGATCAGGCCTTCCTTGACGATGAGGTCGCTGATGCAGGCCACGCCCGAATAAAGCACCTGATCGGCAAGGGCAAAGGCATCGGCGAATGTGGTCTTCGCGCTGGCCACCCGGAACAGGTTCTGGTTCGGGATGATCAGCAGGGTGTCGACTGTCTTCAGCAATTCCTCGATGCCGGCTTCGGCAAAGCGCATGCGGCGCTGGCCCTCGAAGTAGAATGGCTTGGTGACCACGCCGATCGTGAGGATGCCGAGCTCGCGCGCGGTCCTGGCGATGATGGGTGCAGCCCCGGTGCCGGTACCGCCGCCCATGCCGGCAGTCACGAACACCATGTGCGCGCTGGTCAGATGTTCGCGGATCGTATCGATTGCCTCCTCGGCCGCGGCGCGTCCCAATTCGGGTTGCGAGCCGGCGCCAAGGCCCGCAGTCACCTGTGTGCCCAGCTGGATGAGGCGCGTCGCCTTCGACATGGCAAGCGCCTGCGCGTCGGTATTGGCGACGACGAAGTCGACCCCCTGCAGCCCGGCCGTGATCATGTTGTTGACGGCATTGCCGCCGGCGCCGCCGACCCCGAACACGACAATGCGGGCCTTCATCTCGCGAATATCGGTCATGCCAGTCATTCTGTCCTCGTGGTTGCTCCGGCAGGCCGGGATGGGATGAGTATCGAGTGCTACCTGCAAGCCGCGCGGTCTGCGTCCACAATGGCCGCGGCCAGATGTCCCAATCGAAGCGCGGCTGGTCCCGCGGTCGCGCCGCCAGCCCGGCGACCGGTCCGCAGAGCCGCCACTTCGTCTTCCAGTCGTGCCGCCCACGCATTGGCGGCCATCGTCTCGGCAGCCGCCTGCGCCAGCTCGACGGCGAGGCGATCGGCGCACTCGCGCTCGCGCTCGAGATCTGACCGGTAGCCGGCTGCGACTGCTTCGAGCCGCGCGACCTCCGCCTTGAATGCCTCGATCTTGAAGGCCTCGATCTTTGCCATGGAGACATCGATGCGGTCTGCCGGGCGGCCAATTCGTGGGCGAGGCGTGTACCGGAGTTCGGAGAAATCAACGCTCACCAGGGCTTTCCCATCATCCGAACGCGAGCGCGGCAAACCGCGTCGCCTGGCAAGCGAACGAGCGGCCTCGCGCGAGATATTGAGGCGGGCACTGAGATCGGCATACGTCAACAACGCAACGCACATCGGCGCTTCTCCTGGAGCGAGCCGGGAAGGCATTTCGGGCTAATGATGGCTGGACGATGAGTTTAGGCTAGGGTGCGTTGGTTAATGGACGGTTAACGCGCGCGGGGCGCTAGCGCCGGGCGTGCGCGCCAGACCCGCCGAGCGCGAAGCTCAGCTCGTGCGCCTGCGCGAGTGCATCGAAGCCTGCGCGGAACGGAAGTATCAGGCGACGGAGTTCGAGGGCACGCCACCGAGGGACCGTGCTGAGGAGTATTGATTTTCGGGGGTAGGGTCTTGAAGCGATGGACCGCGGTCCGTTGTCATCGCGCGCGTCGCAGGTGACAACCAGATCTCATCCTGAGGGCCCGCCGCAGGCAGGCGTCTCGAAGGATGGCCGCTGATGGGCGCTAGGTTGGAATGAAACCGACGCGCTCGCCCTTCAATGCACTTTCTCCAGCAAACCACTCATAGTGGACGGAAGCTGCGACATCTTTTGGTGGCTCCTTATTTTCCAGGATGATCAGCTGCAAATTGGTATTGAAGCCGGTCAACGAGCGCCAAAATCCGCTCTCCATCCCAGGGTCTATCGGCGCATCATGTCCGTCACCAACAGTCCCCTTTTTGTAGCTCGTAAGAGGTGAATCAATGAGCACCATACCAAGGTGAGGTCGGTTGTTGTTCCCACAATATCTCAACAACCCCAGCACGAATGCTGAATGGAGGATCGCGCGAAAACCCTTGCCGTGCGACTGTCGAGATTGTCCGTCGACAACTATGTCATAGCTTGACTCATCAAATTCAACTCGCCCTTCACCTTTCCAATTCCACTCCTTTAGAACGCCCTCTACTTCTTTGCAAAACATCAAGAGCAATTTTGACGGCAGAGGCTCCCATTTTCTTGCAGGCCCTTTGCCGCTTGCAGACGCTCTCTCAATCGCCTCTTTGGCTTGTCTTAAGCTCGACGCTTGTTCTTGGTCGATCCGGATCGCTTCTAACTCAATACGCCTAGATATCAGGTCTTCTAGACGCTTCGCTCCTTCTTGCATCGTAGGGACAAGAAAATTGGCGATCCGAGAATCAGCTGTATTTACTGTCGATGAGCTATCTCTCTGCTCTGTTTCTCTAAGTCTTCTTCGACTTCTAAGACTTTCGGTTGCTGCGGCCAGATCAGTCCGGCGGGCAAGAATCTTTGACGCTTCAGCCTTTGAAGCCTCGTAAATGTCTTTTGCTGCTACAGCGGCTTTATGTGCGTGATCGAGTGACATAGGCTGGTCGCAGAGTGGGCATCTAATTTCTTGTAGGCCATTAAAGAAGTGAGATCCCTCGGCAATAAAGTCTAGGCGCTTCAAATCGGAGCTATATCGATCGTCGAGAAGGGCGTATTGAGCTAGCAGCTGATCTATCGCCAATATTTGAGATTCGGCTCGATGCCGCTTAGCAATTGCCTCAAGTCTATCAGCCTCTAAAGAGGTGCGGTGTTCGGAATGATCCGATTGCGTCTTTGTAAGCGCCGCTATCGTTTCATCAATTTTATCAGAAGTATCGTCGGGGTCATCGACAGGATTTTTTTCGAGACGTTGTTCGATGGGAGATAGCAGCTCTTCTATCAATCCCAATTGCGCGCCGCGTCTGGCGTTAACAATCTCCTTCTTCTCTGCCGCAATTATACCGGAGTCATCCTTCCCCGAAAGAAGATAGGCAAACGCGCGCTTGCGCGCTGTGGTGTCGAAGCTGCTATTTCCAAATATAGGTGATCGCTCGTCGATAACGGAGATTTCGTCGACAAGGATCAAAGGCAGCAAGGTCCTTATTGTTAAGCGTTGCGTTTCTCCGCGGTCATTCTTTCGCAGAGTAGCTTCTCCAATTCCCGCAAACTCGAACAGAATTGTTGTCACATCTCGTGCTTGATTTCGGCCGGATCGACTTGAAATAACTTTTTCCCCGGTGCGTTCCTTGATACTTCCAAGCCTTTCGTAGTGAGCGGCTAAATCGCCTCCGGCTAAGCTGCGCTCCAGAGTTAAGTAATCTCCTGCCGAATTTGCAAACTCCACAAATAGTTGCGAGTACGGCTCAGCTTCCGGAATGCGCTTGCTGAGTTCGTCGGCGCCAAAGATGTAGTCAAGGCAGTGAACAAGGTAGCTCTTACCAGTGTCAGACGCTCCCGCCAAAATATTGGCGCCATCGCCGAACGCAACGATTGCGTCCTTTGTCGCAGGGCCTCGTAATATTATTGATCTGACTTGGAGCATCTTAAAGCTCTAACTCGTTGATGGCAGCTAGTCGTTCAAATTCGGCGCCCCATTTGCCGATGCTCTCGGTCATGAAGGCAGATAACTCGGAATCCTTCATGTCGCCAAAGCGCTTTACAACCCAGTCGGCTCTTTCTCGCAGCAAGTTGGCGTAGTCTGTTTTGAGAAGAGAAACGAACGCGGTCGTTAATTTGGTCGAACGATAAAGAATACCGGCTGCACCGAACGTCTTGTCGAGAAGCTCACGCGAAAACATTTCATTCAAGCCGGCATTTAACACGTCTCTTTTCACCAAGAATTCGGTTCCGCGAAACGGCACCGACGGATGTAAGCTTTCGGGGCCGTCCACATCGGCAGAGTGCACGAGAAGATAGTCGTACGCGATCAACCGTTGTAGGTCTGCAGTTCTCCCGCGTGCAGAATTGAGCACGAACAGGATTCGCAGGCCGCATTCGAGAGGTGAATTAAATGGTCTCATCTCTCTCTCATGGCTTGCACCAGTTCAGGAGTCTTTCATTCGCCATTTGGTGGCACATCCCCTCGCGGTCGCTTGCGCGAACGTGAGTAGCAAGAGCATGGCCTCCAAGTTGCAAAGCCTGAGCCGCCTTTACGGTATTGATGAGCCGTTGCAAGCCGCTGATGCTCGCAGCAGAATAATCGTAGTAGAGTCCGTCGCGGAACTCGAATAGCAGGGTGTCAAAGTAGGCCGTGTCGGCCATTTGGTCGCGCGCAAGTTCTTTCAATCCTTCCGCGCAATAGAATGTGATTCTCGATCGATCAAATAAGTCTGCGTGCTTTTCCTTGTCTGCAAAGTCGGCTGCGGTTGCGACCGTTTTGCCTAGGTCCGCTCCAATTATTTGATAAAGCTGCTCGATGTATTCAGATTCACTCGGGGCTACCGAGGAAGGTGGTGTCGGAGGCGGGGGCCGTTCGATGAGCGGTGCTCCGAAGACCGTTAGATGATAACGAGTCTGCGCATGTTCATCGATCAGCGTGAGCGGCTGTTTGACGCGAAAGATCGAGAAATCAAAAGTTTCAATATGCGCTTTAAGGTCGGCACTCAGTGCTATCGTTTGCTTCGAGGTTATTTCGGTTGCGCATCGATTAGCCCACTCTGACAGAATGTAAGCGCGAAGCTTCTCGGGTTGATCCACGTGGTCCTGAAAGTCAGAGGTAACGCCTCGATGCGTTACAAACCAATATTCCTTGGGCGGGGAATAGTCGCCTATGAATGTATAATGGAGAACCTTTGCAATCTCCGCAGCGGCAACGCCTGTCCCAAGTTTGCTGTCGTAGTGTTTGCACTGGTACAGTGACCAACGTCGCGGGTTGGACGACGGTGGATCGAACCAAACGATTACGTCGCGTCCCTTGTCGCCGGCCCCACCTCGCTGCTGGACTTCGTATACGTCTGGAACTTTTGACGCCAGATAGCCGGAAGCCCACTCAAGCGTAAAACGCTCAAATGCCTTCGGACTAAATTGTCCTAGTCGATCAAGTGGGTCGACTGGGAGACCAGCTCCCACTCCTAATAGCCTGGCGTTCGCATTGGGCCACGGCGAAGGCAGCGGCAGATTCTCGATCGACGATTTGGTCTTGACCGCCCCCACGTCTCCCCCAGGCGAATTATGATTAGTCGTCCGTGAAGAACGCTAATTTCAGACCGGATTGATCGTCGGCCCCACGAAGAGAGCGCTGAGGATTTGGCGCAACAAAATCCTCAGCCAGCGGAT
>NZ_JADPJJ010000139.1:0-20358 GCF_023073375.1 Bradyrhizobium sp. 197
TAGCGGACGGAAACCACCCGAGGTGTCGCCAAAGGCGAGCGACAGCCCGGTCACGATGATGATGATGACGGCAATGATCTTTGCGACCGGACCTTCGACCGATTGCAGGATCTGGTTGAGCGGCTGCTCCCAAGGCATGTTCGAGCCGGCGGCCCAGGCCGGCGCGCTGGCTAGGGCAAGGCTGGCGAACGCCACAATTGAGATGAAGCCGCGCCCGAGAGACGATCGTGTGGTCATGACTGATCTCCGATGTTCGAAAGGCTGTAGTCGCCCGATGATCCAAGGCCTTCGACGCTGGCGAGTTCGCTCAACCGCCGTTCGCCGCCACGGCCAGAGAGCACGGCGATGACGTTGATGGTTTCTGCGATCAGGGCGCGTGGGACAGTGATGACGGCTTCCTGGATCAGCTGCTCGAGCCGGCGCAGCGCGCCAAGCGAGGTCCCGGCGTGTATCGTTCCGATGCCGCCGGGATGTCCTGTGCCCCAGGCTTTCAAAAGATCCAGCGCTTCGGCCCCACGGACCTCGCCGATCGGAATGCGATCACGGCGCAGGCGAAGAGAGGAGCGCACAAGATCGGAGAGCGAGATCACGCCGTCCTTGGTCCGCAGCGCCACCAAATTTGGTGCCCTGCACTGAAGCTCCCGGGTATCTTCGATGAGGACGACGCGGTCCGAACCTTTGGCAACCTCGGCAAGCAGCGCATTTGTCAGCGTGGTCTTGCCGGTCGAGGTGCCGCCGGCAACCAGGATGTTCTTCCGTGCGGCGACCGCGTTGCGAAGCGCGCTCGCTTGGCTCGCGTTCATAATGTCCGCGGCGACATACTCGTTCAGGCCAAACACGGCGATCGCCGGTTTGCGGATCGCAAAGGTCGGCGCGGCAACAACCGGCGGCAGCAATCCTTCGAAACGTTCCCCCGTTTCCGGCAGCTCAGCCGAAATCCGGGGCGAGCCGGGATGAACTTCTGCTCCTACATAGTGCGCGACCAGTCGGACGATTCGTTCGCCATCCGCTGCCGAAAGGCTCTCTCCGGTGTCTGTAAGGCCGCTCGACAGTCGGTCGATCCACAGCCGGCCGTCGGGATTGAGCATCACCTCGACGATTGCCGGATCTTCCAAAAACCCTGCGATGGCGGGCCCCAACGCGGTACGCAGCATACGCGCTCCGCGCAAGTTCGCTTCTGAATCAAAAGAATGGATCGCCACGATTTGCCCCAAGCTGCTGAGGCCGCTTTCGCGCCCTCATCTGAAGGCAAATAAAAGATAGATCGCGTGTTACCGCAACGAAGGGAATATGCTGTTCGTAGTCTAGCGTAGAGAAAGGAACATTTGAAAAGAGCGTCGGCTTGACGCCCCGGCCCCTCGACCGCGAGGCGAGAAATCAGCAATGAGCAATGGTCCTGAGCTTACTATTTTTACGCCTTTCCCGGCCGCGGTGTTTGCTCACCCTCCATTGCTTCTCCTGAACCAATGTCGCTCCCTCGCGTGGGCACGATTGAGTTCCCAGTTTTCGAGGAAGCTCAAACGTGGGATAATGAACCACATCAGCCGGCGGGCTGCAGCAGGCACAAATGCCGACGCTGGTCTGGTGCACCACCGTGAGCGTAGCATGACCCTGCACCATTCCCCCTGGAATCAGGGTGGCCCAGTACTGCACGACGATTGCCGACGCAGAATGCAGGCATTCAGACAGTGATTCTAGTCCGCAATGGCCGAGCTGAAATCGCAGATCTACTTGAGCTGCGCGTGTAGCGAGACATGGTCGAGTTCACCTTCCCACCACGACACAAACACCGCCGCAATACCGTTCCCGATGATGTTGGTAAGCGCGCGCACCTCGCTCATGAACTTGTCTATCGAGAATACGATCGCAATGCCCGGGACGAGGTCAGGACTGACCACGGTCAACGTTGCGGCCAGGGTGACGAACCCGGCACCGGTAACACCACTTGCGCCCTTCGAGGTGAGCATCGCCACAACGAGTATCGTGAGCTGCTGGGCGAAGTCGAGATCGACCCCGAGCGCCTGCGCGATGAACAAGGTCGCCAACGTCATGTAAATGTTGGTCCCATCCAAATTGAAAGAGTATCCTGTCGGCACCACCAGGCCCACGACCGGCTTGGAACAGCCCAGCCGTTCGAGTTTTTCCATCAACTGCGGCAGCGCGCTTTCGGACGACGACGTTCCGAGCACGATCAACAGCTCATCCTTGATGTAGAAGATGAACTTTAGAATAGAAAAACCGACCAAGCGCGCGACCAGGCCAAGCACAATGATCACGAAGAGCCCGGCTGTCACATAGAACAGAGCAACCAAGCTGATGAGTTTACCGAGCGCGGACGGTCCGAATTCGCCGATAGTGTAGGCCATGGCGCCGAACGCCCCGATTGGCGCTGCCTTCATTACGATCCTAATGACACCAAACACCGCGTGTGCAGCATCGTCGACCAGACTGCGCATCCGCTCACCCCGCTGGCCAAGCGCCATCAGGGAGAACCCGAATAGGATGGCAAACAGCAGCACCTGTAGCACGTCGCCTCGGGCCAGAGCGCCAACTACGCTATCCGGAATAATATTGAGGAGGAAATCGACCGCCTTCTGCCCTTCCGCTCTTTTGACGTAGTTGGCTACCGCCGCGGCGTCAGCCCTGGGAGCAAGCCCATGACCGGCCTGAACGAGATTGCCCATCACGAGACCCAGGATCAGCGCGAAGGTTGACACGATCTCGAAGTAAAGCAGCGCCTTGACGCCGACTCGGCCGACCTTTCGTGCATCCTGAACATGCGCAATTCCGGACACAACAGTGCAGAAGATGATCGGCGCGATCACCATTTTGATCAGCTTGATGAATCCGTCACCAAGCGCTTTGACCCAGCTGTTCGTCCCCACAGAAGGCCACAACCAGCCAACGAGAACGCCAATCAGGATCGCGATGAGTACCTGGATATAAAGAACATTGTACCAGGGGCCAGATGGCTGGAACAGGGCGGCGACTTTAACAGAGCGGCGCTGGCGGTGATTGTACATCACGCTCGACCCGGCGCCGTGGTACCAAAGCGGGGTGACAATGAAGGCACGGCTTCGCTCAGTTCTCCCTTAGCGCGGCGCGCACAGCGCACTGACCGCTTTAAAAAGCCCCGTCCGTTGCCACCGGTAGCCGCATCTCCCGAATGGACTTGCGGCCAACGCGAAACAAAGTCCTGAATCCCTTCTGAAACCAGCGGGAAAAACTTGAGAAAGCTTCCTTGAGAGTTCGAATGCATCAGCGTCACCACCCATTTCTATCTTTTTTGGTTGTTCGAAGATGCCACCAGCATGCTAAAAGCCGCCACCCTTAGCAGCCGGCGACCACTCTTCACCTGAGGCATTCTCGCCGCTATCGCGCCGGACAGCGACCGTGCGTTGAAGAGACATTCACCGTAAAGAACTTGTGGTGGTGCGGCGCGCCTGCGTTCACCCCTTCACTCGTCCTATCCTGGCTTCAGGTGAATGCCCGGACATTCCCAAAGGCATCGACTTCGATCGAAAACCACAAGGGCCGAGAAGACATAGCCAGTAGCATTGCTCACGCTGCCTCCATTGGCGATCCCGGTTCCGCCTTTTCGGGAGCTGTGTTTTGCGGTGCCGAACAACACTCCTCGTAACAGAGCTTCTCACTCCTGTAGCTCGCCAAGGCCTGGAGGGAGCACTGCACGAGATCCCGTTTCGCTACATCGGAGGCAGGCGCTGCATCCAGCCATTTCAGCGCCACCTCGACCAATTCGATCGCGCGATTCCTGTTACCGGTCTCGTAATAGTACCGAGCGACCGCCCCGTACGAGAGGAACTTCGCGCCCTCGCTGCCTTGGGGCGGATTCGCCGCGAGAATGTGTTCGGAGAGGTCCTTGCCCATGGCAAAGCGCTCGGCATGTGGGAAACCGGAGTAGTCTTTCGCGGGGTCGAAGAGTTGGCGGATGGCCACGCTCATCCAAACCACAGATTTCTTGTCGATCGCATCGCGAACCAATTGGCGCAATACCGCCAAGCCGGCCCGCATGTCGCGCATCTTGTGAAGCAACAATTCCGCATGAAGCCCACGGAAGGTGACATCGTCCGGCATCGCAGCGAGTGCCTCCTCAACCCCTGAAAGGGCTGCCGCCCAATCCTTAGTATTCATGGCGGCTTCAAGTCTGGCAAAGATCGGTTCCACCAGCGCTCGCTTCTGCGATAGTTCGCGCTTTCTGCGTCTGCCCGTGGTTATCCTCTCCGCATCCAGGGCTTTGGCTTCGTCGCTCACTGCCCAGGAGCCGTTCAGAACTTTGGGCAACAAGTTATCGAGTTGCGTCGGATGGCCGATAAAGGCGAAGCGGCCGTCACGATCGACCACGAATGACGAGGGAATCCCGACAGAAAAGCTGGGATCCATCCAAAGGTTGTTCATTTCGCCGGAGTAGTCGAATGCGATCGCGAAGTTCAGATCTGGCAAGCTCTTCGTCAACCAAGCGTCCAAGCTGGCTCTCGCTTCATCTGCCGTCGAAGCTTGTTCGTGAGCCGCGATGCCCACCACCTCAACTCCGTTGCTCCTGTATTTGCTTTGCAGGGTCACCAAATTCGGCATTGAGGCGATACATGGTCCGCACCACGTTGCCCAAAACTCGATGATGTATATTTTCCCAGGTTCGAACTTTGTAAGGGGTTGGCCACGTAGCCAGTCCTCAACTTTGATGGAGGGAGCCGGCGAACCGACTCTCAGCACATTCTCCGCACCGACTTGACTTGCGCTCTCAGTCACACTGGTCATTGCTCAAATTCGCTTTACCTGGCTCTGCGGAGAACAACAGCAAGTCGCATGCCAGCCAGCGCTCATTGATATTACGCATTTTTCGTATCATTCCTGTCGACCTTGCGACGCATGTCGCATATCCGACCAGCTGCTTGGAGCTTTCTCAGGCAATCAGTCGGCCGGACGTTCTTGACGCAGACCGACGAGGCGGGAAGTCAGGCAGAAGGCCGAGTTCACCACTCCACATCTTGATCGGTTTCCAGGATAACCATTTCGGCGCTCGGGATCATGACGTGAACTGACCTGCTTTGGACCGTCGGCTTGCGCTTGACGGCGATCTCAGATTTCCAATTCAACTCTTTGAACCAAGGGGCGATGAACCAGACTAGAGCGACCAGCTGCAGCACAACATTCATACTGAACGCCGTCTGATACGCGATTGAGGGGTAGTGTCCGTCCTTTACCGGCCATTGCTCTAGAATTAACCCCGTCCCGTACTGGACGAGGAAAGCCCACCCGAAATGCAGAACGTTGAGCACGCCGTTTGCGCGCGCGATCAGTTGGGCCGGAAAGTAATCTCCGATGATCGCGTAGCTGAGGACGATTGCTGATCCGACCAGCGCCACAACGATCCACGACGGTAGCGACGGAAATGGCGGATGCAATATCAGCGCGAGTTCGGCTGCAATGAACACAGCAGCTACGATTGAGAGCAACGTTTCAATGTTCTTGCCATGCCGGCGCAGTGAATCGGCGACCACGCTGAGCAGCAATGCGCCAATGCTTAGGGCTATCGCCATTGCGAGCAATCGAGTGACAAGGCTTGTTCGATCCAACCCTTCCACATCGCTCAGCCAGGACGCTGCCCACAAGGACTGCAGGGCCCACGCGGACCCGATACATGTTGAAGAAATCGGCGCAATTCTCCAGAACCGCCCATCCGTATAGACGGTCTTCAGGCTGACTGTCCCTGGAGGGCTCTTCGCAGTTGCCTCATGCTCTGGAACCAAAAAATAGATCGAAGCGGCCGCGGAGGCGCTGGATGCGGCAAGCACCTCAAATAGACCGCGCCAGCCTATCCAGTTAAGCAATGCCTCGGCTGGTGCGGTTGCCGTTACCGCGCCCAGTGCACCCAGCATGATCATACAGCCGTTGATGAGCGCCACGCGCTCTCTCGGAAACCAGAGCACGACTGTTTTCAGGCCAGACATGAGGGAAGCTGCGGTACCGAATGCTATCATCGCGCGAGCAATCAGAAGCGACAGAAATCCATTCGATAGTCCGAAAAGCGCAGCGCCTGCGGCAGCCAGCAGCAAGAGCGCACCCTGGACTCGGCGCGGACCGAAGCGATCCAAGAGCATGCCCATCGGAATCTGGCTGCCGGTAAGGACTAGAAAGTAGATCGAGCCCAACAGCCCCAAATCGGCCGTACCAAGCTCCAATTCAGAGGCAAGGCGGTCACAAATGAGCGTGTTGATCATCCGAAACAGGTAGGAAAGATAACATCCCGCTGCAAAGGGAAGGAACACGCAAGAGATGATCCGCCAGCTCCAACCCCGATTGACCGGCTTCTCGCCTGATCTCAGCCGAGCGGCATCGCTGCGCGTGTTGCTCGAAACGCGGCCACTGGCTTTAACACAAGGCGTTTGGCAGCTGTCGAAAGTGGATATTGCTGCCGCCCTCCTCGGCGACAGCACCCGCGTTTGAGTTTTCACCTACGACGGCCACGCAGTGGGTTTCTTCTTCAACTGGCGCTCGTGGAACGGCGCGTGACGCTCCGCCGCCCATTTCAGGCCCTGATCGGCTGGAACTTCCCGAGCTATCAATTGCCTCCTGCAGCAAGGGCCGGCCAAACCGTACGCGACGATCGACCTGCTCGGCAAACGCCTTGAAGCGCTCGAGGCCCAGTACGCACGCCTCGTCCTGCTTGGATGGCGGCATCGGCGGCGTCAGCGTGAGGTGGTATCGCACATGGAGGGCCACTGTTTCCGCGATCACCGCAAGGTCCGTCCGCAGACTGAGCACCTGCTTATTCGTTCGCTCGATCGCCTCGTAAACCAGACCCTCTATACGCGGCGCCGGATCCAGGAAGCGCTCAAGTGCCGCCTCGACGACGACGCTCTTGCCCATACCAGGGCGGTCAGTCGCGGCTTCGAGTCGCTGGAAAATGCACTCAGAAAGTTGAATTGTTATCATTCTGGTCTGCTGAGCTTCGCTTGGACTCGGCTGCGCGTCCACCTCAGCTTCATTCCGACTTGAGCTCGGTTCTTCCCGGCGCCCGCCGCTAATCTGCATACTCCAGCTTCCTTCTTTCTGCGACCGCACACCGCCTGCGCTTGCTCGCGCGTGGTCTGGATGTTTGGTCGAAACAGATGAATCGCCCTGCGATGACGCACGACAAAAGGGCCGAGACCGCATGCCGCTTCAACCGCGGGGACATTCTGGTCGCAGCCTGGCGTACCGAAAGAAAGAAGGGGCGGATTCCTAAAGACCAGCGCCAGACGTCGTAGCCTCTTGTGCCTCTAGACAGTCAGGTCGCCGATAGACGCGCGATTTCGCGGACGGTGCGTGCACCCTTACGTCAAATCGACAAAGTTACCGATCCAAAACGAGGCGCAGGCGCAATCTAGATGCGCCCTCGCGCCCTCGAGGTCGCGAACGACCCGCGCGGACGCACCGGCCTTATTCCCTGTGCGGTGATGCGCCTCGTAAGAAGCGCACCAGCTCATGCGCGCGACCAAATACACCCGCGCCTCCGATTTCCGGCATGCATCACCAGCGTGCGATAGGACTTACACCCGTTCGCGTGCCGCACGTCGAGCCCGTCCTACGGCTGTTCAAACGTATAAGCAGGCCCAGTGCGACCACTCACTTGTCAGGAGGCCTCAGGGGAACTGTCGGTCGCACTGGCAGGCGGGTGGATCGCGCAGCGGGTCCCCCTGGTTATGGCTGCAGACGTAGCGCTCGTTGTGCCGGTCCTCGCCAGCCACGCGATTCATCGGTCCGCCCGCACCCCGGGCGTCGCTTCCGGATCGATGGAGGACTGACATGTGAATTGCCCCTGCCGACGGCGAGCTTACTTGCGCCAAATCGGCTGCTACAGCCGCGTTGCAGAACATTCTGCGAAAGGCCCCCCTGTTCGCCCGCCTTGGCATCGGAGCCGCCGATGTACTTAAGCGCAAATCCTGGTGGCGTTGAGTGAGGGCACATCATGGATGTCGAGTTCTACAGGAGCTTTGCAAAGCGGGCCCACGATGGCTGATCAGGCCGATCCGTTCACGCGAAAGCGGCTTCTGGTGCTGGCCGAGAAATACGATGCTAAGCTGGGGAAACCTTCGCCGGCCAGCCGCAATATTCAACGCACGCTGCCTCTGCACCGCACGGTGCCAGCCGTAAGCGCCATTTCTGATGGTGGCGAAGCTTGAGGAAGAGCGCCGGCAGCGAGGGCGACTGCGACGCCTGCAGCGGCAGCAAGCATCACCCCTCCAAGGCGCTGCATTTTCCAGGGATGGTACGCGAACTACGCCGGGAAAGGATGCGCACCCAAACCGGAGTGAGCATGCCGGATGGCACCCGTCGACTGCCCTCACCGCACTTCAGAAGCACTGTGGTCACAGCTTGCCGGTGGAGGCATTCACCAGATGGACCGAGGAGCATGCCGGCCAAACGACCGGTAGATGAGTATCGGGACCGATCTGCTCCAGTCCCGTCAGCAGTTGCTGCACGTTCATGCCCGTCTGCGCGGGCACCTGAAAAGTACTGATTGCTCTATCCCGCCAGCATAGGCCTGGATACTGCGCCCTGAAAGTGCGGTTGTTTACTGGGAGCGTGCCAGCGCCTTCCAGAGCACCGTGCGGCGGCAGTTATGAATTTTCATCGCATCTGGAGGCCGGGTCCAGGACACAGCTTTTCGTACTCTTTGGCCCATTTCTCGAGCCGCGGGCTGGGTCCGGATCGTTGAGCGCAACCGTGGGCACCTTCTCGGCGAGTAATCTGGTTTTTGTCGTCCTCCATAAAATTCCTAACCCGAATGGGCGCTCGTGTTGCGCAGGATTGCCCTTGCATGGAGATCACATAGCTTGAGTGCGCGTTCACCTTCAGCCGCCAGCTTCCCCGGCGAGGATCGCCTGGACCTGATCTGTCCGCCGTTTGGCGCCACTCGGAAAGACCTGCCGTGACGAGCCGTCTCGAGCTGACGATGTAGGCTCCCAACATGAGCGGGTCCTCATCGAGGCAACATCCAGATCTCAAGGCGGGGCGCGGCAAGGATGGGCGCGGCGGTCAGCGTAACTTTTCGAACACCTGAAGCGAACTTGCCGCTGCAGTGACCGGGTGCGCTGTAGGCTGAAGGTCATTGGCGAGGCTCCGCAGCTAGTCATTTCCAATAGAGAATCGGTCTGGATCATGCCAAGCGGCCCGCATGGCCCTGCTGCAAACTAGCTCTTTCTCTTTGCGCACGTGACTCTCGGGCGATTACCTGATCTCCGGCCGTTCGGGTCGAAGCGGGGATGCGCCATCTCCGGCTCGGGCGGGGAGGACCAAAAAATGTCAAGAGGCGTCCGCAGCACGGCCTCGCGATGAAGGCCGGCAGTCGCCACGCTCCTCGGAGGAATAGTCCGTTCATGGACGTGCGAAGAAGGTGTTCGGTCGATCAGGAGGCTGATCAGTTCAGGGCGACTGTAGTGACCGCTTGCATCCATCACTCTCTTGCGCCCGTCGATTTCGATGAAGTCGAGATCGGCAATCACCTCTCCTTCACCTTCCTTCAGGGGCTCGCCTATCAATTGACCATCGGGGGCAACGATAGCCGTGAAGCAACCGCCGGAAATCGGGGCGATAGCAGCGCCCGTGTCATTGGCAATTTGGGCTTGTTGGTCGGCGTTGAGCCATGCGGTTGCGCTGACGACGAAGCAGGCCGATTCAAGGGCATGCTGTCGGGTGCTCACTTCCGTTTGCTGGGAAAAAAGAGGGCCGAAGATTGAGCCGGGGTACATCGCGGAGTGGATCTGCTCGCCATCGGCAATCAAGGCGTATCTTGCCAGCGGGAGATAATGTTCCCAGCACGCAAGCTGGCCGATCCGGCCAACGGCGCTGTCTACGGCGCGAAGGCCGGCACCGTCGCCTTGGCCCCAGACCATCCGCTCATGATAGGTGGGGGTGATCTTGCGGCGACGCTGGATCAGCGTGCCGTCCGCATCGAACAGGAGCTGAGTGTTATAGATCGATCCTCCGTCCCGCTCATTGGCGCCGAGCGAAACGACCATTTGGGCGTCCTTGGCCGCATCACCGATCGCATGCGTCTCCGCAGAGGGTACCGTAAGGGACTGCTCAAGCAGCCTCTGATGCTCCTTGGCAAGCGTGAAGGGCGGCTGGACGAACGAGAAATAGGGGTAGTAGGGAATGATGGTCTCGGGAAACGTGGCGAAACGCACCCCCTTTTTGCCCAATTCGCGAATCTTTCTGGTGATCTTCTCGACTGTCCCCTCTCGGCTGTACAACACGGGGCTGATCTGTACGGCGGCTGCCTTAACGATTTTTCTCATTCTCTTCTTCTGCACATTGTGAGTATCCGAGCGTTGCACTGCAACTGGTGTAGAGGATGACGGATGACTCTCACGGGGGCTCTTCGAGCCCATGGGGGCTTGTTGGACTCAGGGCTGTATGCGTCTGCCATCGACAGCCACGTCGATGCCGGTGATGTAGGATGCGTCGTCGAAAGCGAGGAAGCTCACGCGCCGCGATCTTCCGTGGCTTACCGAAGTGTTTCGCGGCTATCTGCTCCAGCGGGACCGTTCCGCGGTCTTGCACGCTGGTCTCGGAAATGCCGATGTTTCTAAACAGCGGACTTTCGGTGACGCCCGAGCTCTCGGCGTTTATCCGAGCGCTTCGGCGGATCAGTTGGGTGCCAAGGGCTCGCGTCAAGTGGCACAGTTCGGCCTTGGATGCCGACACAACCGATGTTCCCGCGATTCCGACCTGATTGGACGAAGAAGCCGTGAAGACGATCTCGCTCGGGTTGCGCGCGAGAGGCAGCGCCTTGTGAGTATTGAAATAGAATCCGGGGAAATTGACGAAGACGTCAACGCTCTGCTGAGTTGTTTGCGCGAGCGAGCCGAGTTTCGCAATTTCGGCATTGGCATCGAAATGGGCTATAACAGTTTCGCGCTTTCCTCCGAAGCGGGATAGCCGGCGCGAAAAATAGCCGAGCCTCGCTGTCGGGATAGCTTCGCGTTTCCCTGCAGGCCTTTGGCTCATGACGCGTTTTCCGCATCACTTGGCTTATGCATTGACGGATAGGGCTTTCTGCCCACTGTGTCGGTAGTCGCGTCGGCAACTGCCGTAGTCAAATGATGCGCCATCATGTAGTACGTGGTGAAGTGGCCGCTCTTGCTGGCGATCTTACCGTTCTTGCGAGTGACGCTGCCCTTCTCACGTTTGGTAATCAGCTTCATCTTGCACCGCTTCGCGATCAGGGGCATCGGGACAAGCTTCCATCCTGTGGCCTTGCGCAACTCTGCTTGCGTAACGCCGTCTTGTCGCGAGGCCAGCGAGCTGATCAGATTGATCTTGGTGTGAGGATGCTTGGCCATCATCGCCATCCGGCGGGATTGGGCCTCATTCAACGGCTCCAAGCCAATGTGCTTCTCCAGTTGTCCTTCCATCGAAAGTGGACGATGTAGTTCCGTTCCTCTGGAATTGTGGAAACATATTGCAGGCGGTCTCAGCGGTTGCCTCATGGCAATCTGACGTAAACGGATAACGTTACACCAGTTTGCTGAAGTTGGGGGCAGTGCAAGTTCTCGCATTCTCGACAGGATTTCGCAGACTAAGACCGTGCAACGTGGATTGCTAACACAGAGGACCTGCGATGCAATCCGCAAAAACTGGTAGGCCAACTATTGAGAAGAGCTTCCGGAACTCTGGAGAGGCTTCCGCTTGCTCAAGCAAGCAGCGTTACTCCATCGAGCGGCAGCTCGAATGCAGGCCGTACCTCGTCTCAACTCGCTTCAGATTTCAGCATTCATGTCATGCGGCCTCCCAGCCCTCAGATATCTGCCGTCGGTCCCGATCTAAGGCGCTCGGTCCGTTCGATTTGGCCCTGTCGTTATCTGCGGCCGAACTACTCGGCGCGAGCACCCTCGCAAGTTCCCTTGTAGTCCTGCATCGTCCGCCTGCTCCGACGATTGTTAAATTACTCTGGAATTGCGGCGTTCGAATCCAAGCTCACCTCTTTCAGAACGGTTGATCCGCTGGAACGCCTTCGGCCAAGCGCTTCAACGAATCGATCATAGCGTTCGGCGCATTTGGCGCGAGCGGCTGGACTGGATTGTTCTGGTAATGTCGGCAGCGATGTCAACCAGAAGCGAACGAAAAGGGCGAGCGTCTCGAGCGTGATGCTGTCATTGCGTTCGAGACGCTCGAGCAGCCGTGCGATGCGATCCAGCCGCTTGGCAATAGCCGCCTCGCGTCGGTCGGAATTGTCAGGCGAAAGAAATGACGCGATCGCGGCTGCTGCGACCAGCGACTTGGGCTGGCCACGACGCTCCGCAAAGACATCAACGGTCCTGAATGTCTGCGGATCAAGTTAGATACTGAGCTGAACCTTTTTCACCGATTTGTCCCCACTCAGAGGTCCATGACATCGTCAGGTCGAGGCTGGTCGCGCGCGCTAATCCCTGCATTACGCGGCCTAGCGCTTGTGCCTGGACCGCATCTGCGTCGGGCTCACGGGACCAGCATCGAACTCATGTTCCGCGAGCGGTGCCTTGATTTCGATCTCCTCGTGCTGCGGCAATTCTGGCTCGCGCCGGAGCCACCCGTTCGGGTCGCCATGCTTTCGCTGCCGAGTCGCAAGCAGTTCGATCGAGGGCGCAGGGGGTGGGCGCCCCGACCAGTCCTCATCCGGGCGCGAGGACAAGAGAATTGTTGCTGCTTTAGGGGCTTGAAGATTCGCTTCTGAAATTGCGGGTCCTCGTGATAACGAACCTTGGTGGCACGCAGCGGGTGGAGGCCCTACACCATCACAATCGCCTCTTCCGATGAGAGCTGCATGGCTTCGCCAGGCGTCAGGAGAGGACGGGACGTTTCTTGGCGGCTCACCATCAAGTGTCCAAGCCAGGGGCTTATGCGATGCCCGGCATAGTTTTTCATGGCGCGCAGTTCGGTCGCGGTCTCCAGCGCATCCGAGACGCGCTTAGCGGTGCGCTCGTCATTGTGGAGACGGCTATCCGGATGTAACGATTGTCGAGGTCGCGTGGTTCGGCCCATAGGCGCGTTCTAACTGGTTCAAGCTCTGAGTGATCAGGAAACTGCGAATGCCATAGCCGGCCATGAAGGCAAGCTGGCTCTCGAACAAATCGAGGCGGCCCAGAGCTGCATGACTCGTCGAGCATCAGGAGGAGCTTTTGACGGCGCCGGTCGGGATCCAGGCTCTCGGTCAGGCGCCGTCCGATCTGATTGAGGATGAGCCACATCAGGAATTTTGTGTGGACGATGTCGGATGGCGGCACGACGAGACAGAGTGAAACGGGCTGCGGTTTGTCGACGAGATCGAGAATGCGCCAATCGCTCCGCGCGGTGACCTTAGCAACGACCGGATCGCGATAAAGGCCCAAGAAGCTCATTGTGGTCGACAGCACGCCCGACCGCTCGTTCTCGCTCTTGTTGAGCAGCTCTCGCGCTGCTGAAGCGACGACGGGATGAACGCGATCACCAAGTTGAGCCCCGGCAAGTGTCTTGTCAGCTTCAGGTAGAGGACATGCAGGATAGCGCCGACGAGCAGAGAATGGCTGGTTTTTCCCAATGGTTGCGGCGCTCGAGCGCCCCTTCGGGATCAACCAGGATATGCAGACATTTTGCGCTTCTCGTACTTCGCAAATTGTAGGCGGCGCTTGCCGTGTTTGTCGGTCGAATAAGATTACATCTCCAAGGCGCGCGCGCCATCCCGAGGTCAACTGGAAATTCTCGCGCTTGATTTCGTGGACGATCAGCGAACGCGGCCACTCCCGCTCGAGCGAAGGCGACCAGGGCACAAGCTGAAAGCCGAGGCCTTTCTCGATCATCGCGAAGCGCCCGGACGCCAGTGACAGACGTCCACGATAATCCCCTCAGATCTGCTCACCTAACATCAGATGACAAGTGCGGAAGCCCCGTTTGCTCCATGAGCCGTCGTGTAACGACGTCGAGTTCGCGGTCGCGGAGGCTTTCGATCACGTTGCGGCTTAGCCGGACCTTGTTGCCATCGCACCGGGCGAGTCCTTGGTCGGCCAAAACATCGATGCGCCATTCAAGTGCGCACGGACCTCGGCGCCAAACGCAATGCGCGAGAGCTCGGCAGGACCTCGCGCGACGAGCTGCCGGTCTAGCCACGTTGCTTCATCCGCCGCGACCTGCTGGTCCAGAAAGAGCTCCGAGCGAACCGCGAGCGCAATCCGTGTTCGACCACGGGTGTCCGCAAACCGGCGCAGTTCCACGATCCCACCGATCGGCCCATCGCCGGCCGCCTCGACAGCAGGAAGCTTCACGTGATGCACACGCCCGTCAATCCCGTCGACAACGGCAAAGGCTGTGCCCTTCATCAAGCCCGCGCCCGATGAGACGGCCAACGATTGGTTCGCCATGAGTTTCGCCTCCAGTGCCCAGCATGCGGGGGTGCGGCTGGCGCCGTCCCGCGTGAGGGCTTTGTGCATCCGCTGATGATGTCACCGCGCTCGCCCAGCGCGCGCAACCTCGCCTCCGCATCGGGGGCCAGAACCCAGACGGCGGGGCCCGCAGGTTCCGCCAAACCGCGCCGCGCGAGCGTCCGCATGCGCCCGATCCGCTTTCCCGCAATGGATCGCGCCCGGCATCCCGCTCGGACCTCAAATTGATAACGCCGTCCGCCGTCCCCGCTTCCCGGGCAAGCATCCGATCGAGTGTGGTCCAGCGTTCGGCTGTCGTGTCCGCCTCAAGGCTCTGGCGAGTCTCGAGCTCCGAACGAGGGCCAAGTTCGCGCATGACAAGGTCGCTGGCGCCGGCGCGCAAGCCCATAGCGATATAACCGGGACTGATGACGAGGTCGCATCATCAGGCGAGACAATGAACCTGAAATGATGGCGGTCACCCTCGCAACGCGTGACGAAGGCGCAACCGTCCGCATCATCCGCCTCGGCGTCGAATAGTTTGCCCTGAGCGCCGTCTCGTGTGACTCCGTCGCGCTGCAGGTAACCGATATGGGCGCGCAACGCGCCCGGCGAACGCATCCGCCGCACCACCCGCGCCTTGACCATAGCACCGCGGCCGCTGGCGTTGAGAAGCCGTGCCGCAGCGATGCTCGCGGCGCGGCCGCGTCCAACCTTTCCGCCATGGCCATCCTTGCCTCGCGAGAGGCCGCCGGCCTTCTGAGCGGCTGTGAGTACCTGCGGCACAAACGGCTTTGTCCGGGGCGCGCGCGTGGAGCGGATACAGCCGGGACGGATCCGAAGATCATCCTCGCGCGTCATTCCGGCCGCCGCAAGGCATCGAAAGCGGTGTAAGAACAGCGCCTTGGGGAAAGCTGAACTTTGCTCCAGGTCGCCGCAATGTTTAGTCGATCATTGAAATCCATACACTTTCTCTCACAACCGACCGGCCGCACCTTGCGGCTTTTATCCTGCCGTCTTAATCGGTCGGGTCGTCTGCTTGATCTCAGCCATTCTCGCGCCCTTTCTCATTTACGACAAGTCTCTCTGATCCACGCCATGACATGATGCGCCGCGATGGTCACGAGTCCTGATGCGCCGTGCAGTCTTCCGCGCTCAGCGACGGCACAAAATATGCCGTCGCGGCGCATCTTTCCATCGGCATGACGGAGCCACATCACAGGCAATCCGGCGCGATCGGTCGGCATCCGAAGATGCACCGTCGCAGGCAAGATAACGTGCGCTCCGTCGTCGTTGTGCTGCACCAGTCCTCATCCGCCAGCGGCGGAGCTCCATGTTCAGGACGCGGCGATCACCGCGTCGTTGGTCGGTCGGTGGATCGGCGGCTCATGCGTAAGCCCCGAGCAATTTACGTTGCTTGGCAGTCCGCTCGGCGCGCAGATCTGCCGCGGACGCGTCCGGGTCGCCGCAGTAGAACGTGCCGCCGGTCCATGTCGCATGCATGATCACGGCGAGCTTGCGCGCCACCGCCACCGTCGCCTTGCGGTGCGAGGAACGCTTCGCCAGCGCCAGCCCCCAGGCCTTGACCCTGTCCTTTTTCTTGTAGCGCGTCAGCAGCGCGCTCGCCGCCTCGTACAGCGCCCGCCGCACGTCGCCGTCGCCCGCCTTGCTGATCCGACCCTTGACGTCGACCGAGGATCCCGACTGCCAGCGCCGCGACGTCAGGCCAAAATACGCCGCCACGTCGCGCGAGCGCTTAAAGCGCCAGGGATCATCGACCGCGGTCATAAAGCTCAGCGCCGCGATCGGGCCGACACCGGGAATCTGCATGAACCGCCGGCACAACTCGTGGCCGGCGACCAGGCGGACCACCGAATCGTGCAGCAGCCGGCAGTACTCCTTCCACAGCGCGGCGCGCGCATTGAGCATGGCGTCGATCAGCTCACTGACCAGCGCATCGCCCGCGACCGCCTCGCGTACGGCTTGCGCAAATCCGCCGCGCCCAACCCGGTTCAGGCGGATGCCGAACACTTTCAGCGAGTGACGGATCGCGTTCTCGAGATCCAAAAACTTGCGCTTCAGATTGCGGCGGTGCGTCAGCAACAGCCGCAGCCGGTAGCAGGGCTCGCTCTTGATATGGGCGCGCCGGAACCAGCCGGTGCGCATGATGTGGGCAATGCCGAGCGCGTCGGCTCGATCGGTCTTGTTGCGCTGCGCCTTCAGCGCTGCGCGGACGTGGAGAGTCTCCAGGCAGATCACCGGCAGACCGAGCTTGAGCAGCTCCGGATGCAGCCAGGGCGACAGCGAGCCCGCCTCATGGCCGAGCCGTCGCAAGCGGCCAAGATACGGGTTCAACGCCGCCTTGATCGTGTCCGGATCGGTCACCACTGTCACCTCCAGCGCCACCTTGCCGGTGTCGTCCACCACGCAGATTGCCGTTTCGTCCATGCCGACGTCCAAGCCACAGAAGAATTCCATCGCGCGCCTCCCGCGTTGCTGTAGATGCGCATTGTGCCCGTCATTCATCCCGCAGGCCACTTGATCGCCTCCCGCACGTCCCGGCGCAGACCGATTACGGGCGGCAGTCCTGCCGTCGTGTTTGCCCACTGCTCTCCCCCTTCCGCCAATTGCTCGCTGAAGCACGCCATGGCTTGCGAACCCGCACACCTGGTCAGTGCGACGCTCCCGAAATCGATCGAGGGACGAACACGCCAATAGGCCGAGGTACCAGGGGCGAAACATGGGGCGCCGAGATTGCGGTCGTGGCGCCGCTTGAAGGAATGAGCGCCGACGACCGATCGCGTGTCTTCATCCGATCGGATGGCGCGACGAACAACGTTGCAGCTGTCGATAACTGGCGGCCGGTGGTCAGCGTCGGAGGCAACTCGATGCCAAGCAGAGTTGCAAGCTTGGCCACATACGCTTGCGTCTCGTCTGGCAATGCGCCGCCCGCGATATGCTCTTCGTAGCGAGCTGGTCCCGCATTGTACGCGGCAAACACGCCGGGCCACCATATCGGTCGAGCAGTTCACGCAGATATGCCGTGCCTGCCAGAACGTTGTCGCGCGGGTCGTGGGGATCGCTGCCGAGATTATGGCGCTCGCGCAGTTCTGCCCATGTCGACGGCATGATTTGCGTCAAGCCCATTGTGCCTTTAGGCGATCTGGCGTGCACGTCACCAGCACTTTCGATGTTGATGACTGAACCAATCCAGTTCACCGGAACTGAAAAGCGCTCTGAGGCTTCGTCGACGAAAGCTGCAAATCGGTTACTCGTTTGAGTGACCGCTCGAACCGCGGCCGCTGCGCTCTCCGCGACAGCGGCGCCGTACGGCACAGCGCAGATGAGCAGTATCGAAGCGATAGCCAAAACACACGCGCACAACTGGGCCAAGCATGCCCATCGCGCTCGCGTCCGTCCACGGTAAAGCTGCTCCGCGCCGGGTATTCGGCCGCCCTGGACTGCCGCTGCACGCGGTCGCCTCACAGACACTGATCGGGATGGAGGAATGATCCCGCAATCGATCGAACGGAGGAATGGCGGGGTGAACACGTGGAACACGCACGTTCACTTCTCCCTGGTCCACACCGGCAGCGCACGGCCAATCACGGCCGACGCCGGAAGTAATTCAAAATATCGGCCATCAAGAGAGTCGTCCGACTGCCAGTTCATGAGAAAGAGTTCGCCGTCGCCGACGACGCTGCAGCCCTGCCATTTCGGCAGCGGCCGGCCGCGTCCATCGCGATCTCGCGCCTCGCACCCACCGCAATGCCATCGACCGAAATCGTGAGTCCGTTTCTGCAGACGGTCTGCCCTGGCAGCGCCAAGACCCGCTTGAGCATAGGCACGCCGACCGGCAGATAGCCATTCAGGTCGAGAAAGGTCGCAAGCGGCTCAGGCGGCTGAACGGCGAGCAGCTCGGTGAGATGGAAGCGCTTCTCCGATCGTACGCCATAGAGGCCGATTGGAACGCTTGCCGATGCGTTCCAAATGTAGAGTGGAAGCGGCTGCATGGCGATCGTGGAGACGAGCGCGGCAGCAACCGCAAACGTGGTCGTCAATATCATCAGGCGGCCCGTCATCGCATCACCTTCTGACGGTGAAGCCAAGCCTGGTGGCGCGCATTTATATGAACGCGGGTTCTCGTTGACGGACAGACGGTTATGAACGTGATGCCAATGATCAGGAGCTACGTCGGCGGGATCGATGCCGAGTGCCTCAACGGCATCGGTCATTTGCAGCAAGCGTTCGACCTTCGGCCAGCCTGACAGGCGCAGCAGAATCTCTCCACCGGGTGTCACATAGGGGACGGTCGAGCAGCGCTGTCCAGGCCTGACCGCGCGCAGGATGTCGATCCGCGAAATGACCGTTCCAAAGTCATTGGACGTCCAGCGAACGAAAGCAAAGATGCTGCCTGGCGCGAATGACAGCACACGTCAGTGGCGATCAATCTTCCGTTCCTCGATGATGCGGCCGAACCGAATGCGGTTTTCGATACGCTTCTCCAGCCACAGCAGTTCTACTTCGGTGAGATCTCTCATGCCGCCGCTCCCGAAGACCGGAATGGGGAGCCGTAAGCATTGTCCGGGGTGAAGCCTGTGCGGCTTCTGCCGACGAGGATTGACGGCCCGCGGTTGCCAGTCGCTTGCGAAGCGGTTTCCGGCTTGGTCCGTTAGAGGAAATCCGAAGGATTGCTGATTAGCCGGGGTACTGACCGTTGCCCCTCGCCGGCCGTGCTGCTGCGAAAATGCTCACAACGATTCGCGAACGGAACGCGCGGTGCGTGCCGCGATCGGCGGTGGAGGTGTCAATCGGCTTGCAACTTTGGCTCTGACGCAATTTTGGTGCATTGGTGATCATGTAGCGCCGATCAAGCGCGCCTGAAGAAGATCGAGCTTGGCGCGCCCGTACATCTGACGCTTGACGAGCTTGAGCTTGGTAATCTGACCTTCGGTCTGCCCGTTAGACCAAGATGTTGTAATCGCAGCGTTGATGGCGGCCTTGTCTTTGGTGATGCCGTTGGCGAAGGATGCGACGAGACTTGCGCATGCTCGTTCCAGCCATGGATCAAGATCCACGTGAGTCTTCTTGCGGATCATGGCGTGGAAAGCGATGATGATTTCGCGAGCTTCCACCAGCAGAGGAACGCCCTTCTCGATCGCCGCGATGGTAACGGTCTCAGACTTTGATAGCGCATCGCGGCCATTGGTCATCAGGCGGGCGATGGTTCTGGCAGGCGGCACGCGCTGTATACTTTGAACATCGGGCGTTTCGGCGCGCCGACGGCGTGTCGTCCACTCTCTAACAACTCGCTCAGAGCCCCTAAAGCCTAGCACCTTAAGGCGACGCCACAGGTCGGCTCCGTTATAATGGCCTGAAGCCCACTGGGCGTCGAGCCATGGCAGATGGTGCTCGAGTGAGCTCTCGCGCACCCTGAACACATCCGTTCGCTGACCTCGCAGAACTTTGCGAACGAGGCCCCGGCTATGTCCCGTAAGTCGCACGATCTCCTTTATGGAGACACCCGTCTCAGCCTGTCTGAAGATTGCCGCGTTGGTGTCCTCACGCCGTAGATAGCCTTCGTACTGGATGCGCTCGGCGGAAGTGAGCAAGGCAGGATTAATTGTGGCGGCGCCGACCGCCACACGAACCTGGTGCATGGATTTGCCGACCGCATCGAGGAAGGCGTGGCTGGCGTTCTCCATCAAATGCCAGCGGTCAGCAACCTGGGTGGCCTGCGGGAGCGCCTTGGCTACAGCAAGGGCGTACACCACCGCCGCGATCGCGCGCGACCACAGCAATTTGCGGCTGCCCCGCCAGCCAAGCCTGTGCCGTAGCGGGCTCTCTGTCGGGCAGAGAGTGATTGGTCGTCGCCGCTCGGGGTCGCAGATGATTGTTCCGTACCGCTGATTGCGCCGCCAGGCCCAGTCGTCGATACCGATCACGCTCGGCACAGCAAAGGGCTGGCAACCGCGCCTTC
>NZ_JADPJJ010000140.1:0-19627 GCF_023073375.1 Bradyrhizobium sp. 197
GAGCCCGTCGAAGGGCCGCGAACCGCCGGCATTGTTGACGAGGATGTCTAGTCGGCCGAAAGCGGCAACCACATCATCTCTGATCCTCGTAGCTGCGTCGTGCTGCGTGATATCCGCGACAATGACCAACGGCCGCTCGCATCCGATAATCGCAATCTCTTCCGCAGCGTTTCTTAGGCGGTCTTCTCGCTGGGCCACGGCTGCGAGGCGACATCCTTTCTTCGGCAAGCATCTGCGCGATCCCGCCGCCGAGGCCGACGCTGGCACCGGTGACAGGCGCGACTTGCCGGCGAGCTTGAGATCCATGGTTTTCCCCTTTTTGCCACACCGCGCAAGGCTGATCTCGCCTAGCGGTACCGGCGCGCATTCTGTCCTTTGGGAAAGACCGCGGCATCATTACCAGCAACCCCTGTGAGCGCGGTGGTCGGCTCTATGTCGCAGACCGCCGAGACAAGATCTGGACCGAGCAGAACATCGCCGCAGTCCTGTCAGTCGGCTCCCCCGAGATCCAGCTGGCGCTGGTCTTGGCTTTGTGGAGCGGACAAAGGCAAGGCGACCTGTTGCGGCTGCCCTGGTCGGCCTACGAGAGCCCTTACATTCGCCTTCGCCAGTCGAAGGGAGTCGGCGCGTCGCAATGCCTGCCGGCGGTCCTCTGCGAGCTCTACTCGACACCACCGAAAGTCGGGGACCCCTTATCTTGACGAACACGCTGGGCCGGCCTTGGACGTCCGACGGTTTTCGGACATCGTGGGCAAAGGCTTGCGAGCGCGCCGGTATCGAGGGCCTGACATTTCATGACCTGCGCGGCACGGCGGTGGTTCGGTTGGCGATCGCCGGCGCTAGTGTGCCACAGATTGCCGCAGTCACCGGTCACTCCCTGAAGGACGTCGAGGCTATTCTCGATGCACACTATCCCGGACGTGACATTCAGCTCGCAGAAGCTGCCGTGCTCAAGCTCGAAGCAAGAACAAAACTGTAAACGGTGGTGTAAACGGCGCTGGTTTTGCCGTTTGCTCAAACCGCTAAGTGTTTGATTTGTTTGGTGGGCGCACCAGGGCTCGAACCTGGGACCCGCTGATTAAGAATCAGCGACAGGGGTAGAACAACCAATAACTTACCGGTCGCACCCCGGGGTTAACCGACTGAAATTGGGCATTCGTCGCACGATCATGCCTCATTGCACTGTCTACGGTCCGCGTGGTCGGAACGTGCATTCGCGGGGGCGAGTCATTGCATCTGTTGGTACCCTATCTCCTGAAGCTATCCTTAGAACGGCGCCGCGGCTTGGCGTCTTTTCCGTTTCGATTGATCGAATCCTCGGGTACCCTATTCTTTCCGCGTCGGCGGAACTGCTGAAGTTGATAGATGGCTCCGTGGAGAATGGAGATGGGCCGGCTCGATAAGCAGATGGATCCCTTCCACCCTGCCGCTCATCTGACTACGGAGGATCGCGTCCCCGAGGATCTAAAGCCTGAGCAAGTCGACACGACGTCGTTAGTTGATCCGGCCCGAGAGGAAGCCGCCTCGTCGCCCGCGCATTTTGGGTCGGGCCGGGCGGCGGCCGGCGTAACGGGCTCTGCAGACTGGATGGACCGAGCACGCCGCATCTGGCGGAGCCATCTCCAGCGCGATCAACTCCCCCGGACGGCCGGAGGGTCGATGGGAAACTTTGAGCGGTGGTTGATCGCATTGCTGAGCGTCGGCTTTGTCGTGAGCTGCGTTTGCGCGATCATTGTCTTCATGCAGTTCAACTCGCGCAAATTGGAGATCGCAACACTGCAACGTGACATCATCGCGCTCAAGCTACGCGTAGCCAGGCTCGATCAGATCGCAAGCACCAATGAGATACGTGAAAAAGCAAGCAGTGAAACATCCAAGCCGCCGTCGGAGACCCGTCCTGATCAGGCTTCGCTTATCCTGTCGCGCGAAGAGGTTCAGCTGATCCGCGACTACATCAAGCCTGCCCCGCTTGCGGGGGCTGCCACTGAGTCGATCAAGGTTGGCGATCCCGTCACAGGAGAAACCATCCCCTTCCCTTCTCCGATCACGGACAAGGTGCGGAAACTGCTTGGCGCGAGATTCACCATTCGCAATGGCGTCATCGTCATAACCCGAAACGGCAGCCATTACGCTGATGCTGTGATCGGGCCCAATTGACCCGCGATAGCCGATCCGCAAGTTCAAGGGCAAGCGCCGAGCGTGCCCTGCAAAGCTTATTGTGGGTAGCTACTCGACTTATGGCTGATTATTCGGTGGCCTTTCGATGAACCTGCGACTGCCGTTGAGCAGCTCAAGGTTATTGGCGATGACCGGATTGCCTGGATCGAGCGAATAGGCCTTCTCGAACTTCCGTCGCGCTGCACTCAGATTGCCGCGTAGCATGTACGAATATCCCTGATCATTCAGGATTTGAACGGTTTCGCCTCCCAGCCGGATCGCCTGGGCATAGGCCTGATCAGCGAGGTCAAAACGACGCAACCGATCATAGCTCGCGGCGAGCCCAATCCAGGCCGTCAAATCCTTCGGCGATTTCTCGACGGCGTCCTTGAAATAGCGCTGTGAAATCCCATAACTGCCGCGATTGAAATGCTCCAGCCCCAGCCGCACGGGCTCGTCCGAAGGATAGTATTTGACGTCGGTCGGTTCCTGCACGGGGTCGCCGCCCGGCGGATCCACGGGAGCGACGATAGCCGCGTCTCTCAGCGTGGTCTCGCACGCCGCAAGGCCGGTCGCCAACCAGCAACAGGTCAGCATTAAGATGATGCGCCGCATAACTCTTGTCCCCGCCCGGCTCATCGGACTCATTGAAATATCATCGTCAGATTACCCAAGGTCCCCTGGCTCTTTTACCTGCCCGCTGCTCCGCCGACCGGCACCGATATTCCAGAAGCCGACCCGGCCCCCAATCCTTCCACGTTGATGTTCTGGGTTGGGGTAGTCCGCACGCCCATCTGTCTCGTCGGTTCGCCCATGTCGGGAAGCTGATCCACCGGTTGTTTCGTGTTGCCATAGCGTGTCACGGCGGCACCCACGCGCCGAGCGTCGTAGGCGATCCTGCGGTCGCCGACGTATCGCGGCCATGGATGGATCGTATGGGTGACGGCGTTGACCTGCTTGGCATCGCCGGCGGTCATCGTGATGCTGTCGGAACGCTGAAAGTAGCGGTCCACCTCGTCATGACCGGCGAGCCCGTAGCATCCCCCGAGCAGCAGGGGCGCGAACAGAGCCAGATACCTGATGGTCATCTCTCGCTTCCTCTAGTTGAGGGTTTTCACGATCGGCTGGTTGGCGGCGGCGGCCGGTGGTGGAACGGGCGTCCTGAGCTCAGGAGCGATGATGTGGCCGTAAGGGCCCTTCACGTCGCCGCCGGAATTGACGTAGTCATTGTAACGCTTGCGGACTTCCATCTGGCCATTGAGGAAGAAGTCGACGTCGTTGACCGGAAGGCGGGAGTCGAGCGGCGACGCCAGTTGCTGGCCTGGTGCCGCCGGCGCGACCAGGCGCGGCGTCACGATAATAACCAGATCCGTTTCCTGCTGCTGGTACGACTTGCTGCTGAACAAGGTTCCGATCACCGGCACCGAGCCGATCCAGGGCAATTGCGAAACGTCCTGCCGATTGCGAGTCTGGAGCAGGCCGGCGATCGCAAAGCTCTGGCCGTCGCGCAGCTCGACCGTGGTCCGCGCGTCGCGGCGGGTCAACGCCGGAATGACCGTCCCCGCAATCTGCACCGCATTGGAGAAATCAAGCTCGCTGACAGAAGGTTCGACCCGAAGGTTGATCACCCCGCGCGAGAGAACGGTGGGCACAAAGGCCAGCTCAACGCCGAACTTCTTGAATTCGATAGTCACTGTTGGCACGAGGCCTGCGGTACCGGCCGTGGACGCTACAGGTACTGGAAATTCACCGCCGGCCAGGAAGCGAGCAGCATCGCCGGAAAGCGTGGTCAAGTTCGGCTCCGCTAACCGGCGAGCCAATCCCTTGGTTTCCAGCGCCGAGATTAACAAATCCACCGAGCCGCCACTGCTGGTTCGTATGATGCTGGTCAACAAGCTTCCGAACGGGGCAGGAGCTAGACCGCCCGAAGCGCCAACCAGCGTACCCAATGTTCCGAGTACCGGAAGGCTGCCAGTCGGATAAGCACCAACATTATTAGTGCTCGTAGTGTTCGTGTTAGTGTCCGATGGATTTGTCCCGGTAATAGTCACTCGATTGTTGCTGTTTATGGTATTGCCGCCGATGGGGACTCGGCGAGCAGTCGCCGATCCGAGCCCGGTATTCCCAACGTTGGTGCCGTTGGCATTCGCCGCATAGAGGTTGACGCCCAAGTCGCGACCGGCGTCCCGATTCACCTCGAGAAAGCGCACCTCCAGCATTACCTGTTGCGGCGCCGCGACGCTCATCGCGTTGACGACAGTTCCGCCTTTCGCGACGGTGCTGGTGGCGATTGCCATGGCCCGCTCGGCCGCAACCGCATCGACAGCGGTTCCGCTGAGCACCACCTGGCCCTCGGAGGCAGAGACGCGAACACCCTGCATGCCGGTGCCGGTCCGGATGTTCTGCTGCAGATTGCTGGTATCGATCACGACCTCGACGTCGAGGATCCC
The DNA here is from genome assembly GCF_023073375.1 of Bradyrhizobium sp. 197. NCBI lineage: Bacteria > Pseudomonadati > Pseudomonadota > Alphaproteobacteria > Hyphomicrobiales > Nitrobacteraceae > Bradyrhizobium > Bradyrhizobium sp. 197. The sequence goes on from NZ_JADPJJ010000140.1 coordinate 4,608, forward strand.
GATCTGCTTCATCGAGCTGTCGAACAAAATGACGTTGGTGGTGCCGGTCTGCTTGCCCTGGACATAGATCAGGTGGTCGCTCAGCGACTTCACATCGACGATGTCGGGCGAACCCGCGACAATGGTCGCAAAAGCCGTATCGACCTTGAACGTGCGTGACTTGTTGACAACCACCTTGACCCGCTGGACGTCGTTCATTTCGCTGACGAAGACGCCGCCGCCGGAGGAGCCCCGCCGATCTGCAGCCGCGGCGCTGTCAACGGAATTGAACAGGGCAAGCGTGGCGCCAAGAGCCATCACGCCGAAGGCGAGTAGTCTCGCCTCCCCTTTACCCGAAACGCGCCCCCCACTCATTCTGAGCCCCTCTCGCCGCGATCCGCGGCTGTCCCCGTAAATCTACGTCCTCGCGGCTTTAACAACTCTCCTTCGCGCACCACATCGTAGAGTTTACAATCTGTCCCACTACAAATCGTTACCTGCTTATGCGCGCACCCAGTCGAAGCCCAATCTTATCTCCGGCTCCGCAAAGGGACACGTCCCGTTTCCGCCGGCCGCAAGATGCTGTGCAAGATCATCGTCCCTCATGCCGCCTCCGTGCAAGAAGAGAGCCCCCACCGCACTGCGGCAACAGCAGAGAAAACTTTCCGATGTTGCCAGCGCGCACCACTTTCCTGCCTTGCTTGGAACTATCGTGCCGCGTAAGCGCTCGGACGGGTACCCGTTGCCCCCGGCCTCTCCAAGCGCCCTATCGATTCTCGAAAGATCTGTTCGGACAACGCGGACTTCCTCTGGTTGCGCATTACCGCTAGAAGGGAATATGGGTGGACGCGCTCGGCGCATTGAGCGCTGTGCCCCATATCGGCATCAGCATGGTGAAGCTTGCCTGGGAAGCTGTAACGGTCAAATCGTTGCCACTGGACCCGACGGTCAACGTCGGCGTGAGACGGCCGAAATACAGGAACGGCGCCGCGTTCTGCTTGGCGGTGGTGGACAGCGGATCCCCGGTGCAGCCGGCCGGCGACTGCGGCGGGCTTTGAAGCAAGGCAGGTGTATAGCAGCTAATCATGACCGCACGGGCGCCAGCACTCGCGAGCGTCCGCAAGGATTGCATCGTGATGGCATAGCGCCCAAGATCGAAGATGACGAACATCAATGTGAAAAGCGCCACGGACACCATAATAAATTCAAACGGCGCGATGCCGCGATTGTCGAGCTTTCTCATCATTGCACCAAAGCGACAACTTGGGTGTAAACAATGGTGGCCGGATCACAGCCTTGCGTGCTGAGGTAGCCGCCACCGCTCATGTCGAGCGTTTTGGCGATCACCTGCGAACAGGTCGTATTCGTGCTGGCAGTCGTTCCGGCCCAGCTAACGTCGACCTTGGGGAAGTAGATGGCCCCGCCCAGACTAGCCAGACCGCCACCGTTTATGGTGACCTTGTTGCTGGTCTTGCTCGGAGCCTGATCATCAATCAGGACGCCATTTAGATCAGAAGAGAACGTGTTAGTGGCAGGTGCGGAGAGAGCAGCCGTACCCCCGTTTATGGTAAGCTGCGAGTCTCCGAGCAACACCAGGGTTACGCCTGCGCCTTTCAGTTGTCCGCCGGTCATCTTTATATTTGCTTTGTAGAAGAAATATGTTCCCGGATCCAAAACGTACTTGTCGCCGTTCTGCACGGTGAAACTGCCGTAAGCTCCAGTCCCGGCGCTATTTGGCGCGCAATGCTTCCAGCCATCCGCCTGAAGGGTGCATGGCATATTTGTATTGCCCGTCCTGCTGTTGAACGATGCGGTGTCCAGTTTGCTGAGCGGATTGCTAGCGTACGTCATAAAATAGTTGTGCGGCACGCTAACATTGCTGCAGCTGCCTGAGGGGATGCAGCCACTCACACCATAAACTGCCCATCCCGAGCCGGTGAACGTTGGAGTGCTGGCAAGTTGAACACTGGTATCCGACATCAGAGCGCAGCCAGTTCCGTTGTTGCTGAGGTTGCCAGCAAGCTTGAGTGCGCCTGAGTCAGGTCCAAGCGCCAGGACGCAGGCTTTGGTCGGCAGCTGGACCATTGCAATGGCTTGGGCGGGGATGTTGACGGTGGTCAAGCCCAGCACTGCCGCCAAGTACGCCGGTTGTTGCTGGCTGACTCTGGCGCGAACGGCGTTGCCCGTACCCGCAACGGGCGTTGTAAACGTGCCCGCATTGTAATTGCCGATATCGATCTGCACGGCCCGCGAGGTTCTTGTCGGAAGGCTGGTCGGACAATTCCTGCCCGGATAGGCGGTAGCGTCATTGGGACTGTAGTTGCAAAACCCATTCTGTGCCGCGAATTCCTTGCCGCGATAGTCCACTGATTGCGTGTCGCAGACCGCACCCGCCATCGTACATGACAGCCGCAACGCGCCCGAATAGGCCGCTGAGTCCGCTGCGTTCTGCGCGTGCTGGCGGGTGACGTACCACGATCCGGCCTCGGCCCCGAGCGCGACCACTCCGATGAGTGGCACGAGAGCGATGACTGTTGCGAATGCGACGGAGCCTCGTTGGGAATGGAGTAGATCACGCATGGAAACACCCTACTGAAAGCGTTCTGAGTGACGCAGCGTGTACGTGCAGGTGGTGGGACACAGCAGCGAACCCACAAAAGGCGGGCGTGCCCCAAGCGGGGCCAAAGTGATAGTTGTCGAAAATGTAATGTACTTCGGAGAAGCAAGATTGCTCGGCGAGCAGGTAGCGCCCGCGTCTCCGCACAAAACCTGGAGGTCGCCGATCGCATGACCCGCAACCGTCGTCTGTAGCCCTGTCCTCCAGCTCACTGTGCCGTCAGGGGCGAGCGGATTAGCGTACTGCACGTACTGCCCGAAGGAGCGCAGAGCCGACCATGCGGAGATAAACTGGAAGCCCGCGGCGGCTAAGTCGGCGAGCGGCACAAGCAGGAACGACACCAAGAAAATGTAGACGATCATGGTCTCAAGCGCGACGGCGCCGCGTTGATCCACGATCAAAGACTTCTTGTGGCTCATGAGTTGACCTCGACCGATACTCACCCTTCCGGTCGTCGACCGGAACAGCACTCACCAAACGTAAGGGATCACTCTCCAGCGCGATGCTTCGTAAGCGGAATATTCAGGGCAGTTGCGCCGAAGCAGGTCCTCTTCGTAATAGATTCGGCAAACCTGGACGCCGATATGCAAGACGAGCAACACCGCTGTCAGCGGCGTCGGGCTTCTCAGCACCACACCCAACACCGCGATTTCTTCCGCGAGGTAGAGCGGGTGCTTGATCCACCGATACGGACCCGTTTGCACCACGTTGCGCGCCTGCGGCACCAGACTGAACGACCTGCCAAGATGTCGGATGGTGACCAGCATCATGATCATGCCGATCAACACGCACGCAGTGGACGCCAGGTTTGGCAACGCCTTGTCGGTTTCGCCGAAGAAGGCGATCGTCCACGGCATATAGGTGCCGACGAACGCCGCGATCCTTGGGAGACGGCCGTTCGCTTGCGCCTTCGCCGGGGGCCGCGTGATGATCAACAGCGCCAGGAGCACGTAGAAGACAGCGAGGCAAACACTCGACAGGATCGACGGCCAGGGATCATGAGCCGATGATCCGATCTTGATGGCCACGCCAAGCGCCAGCAACATGAACCACATGCCGCCGAACAGTTGCATTGTTCGATCGTAAGAAGACGTTTTCGAAAGGGCAATCGTGCTCATGGCTACTTACCGAAGCTGGCGAAAGAACGCACGAGGTGCAGAATGGGACTTCCTCCCAAAATGACGAACATGGCTGGAAGCAGGAACAACACCATCGGAATGGTCAGCTTGGCGCCCAACTTGTGTGCTCGTTCTTCAAGCTTGGTAATACGTTCGCGCCGGAGGTCGACAGCGACACTCCGTAGAGCCTGGCCCACGGGCGTTCCGTATTGCAGGCTTTGGGCGACCATGATTCCGAACCGGCGGAGCCCATCCGACGTAGATCCCAGTTTATCGAATGCGTCGCTGCGCCTTGGCAGGATCCGGAGATCATCAAGAAGGCCGCTCATGACCCGGGCTATAGCGGGATTGGTCTCATGCATTTCTTGCGCTACACGTGCCAGCCCGCTTTCCAGGCCCATTCCCGCTTCGCTGCACACAACCAGCAAATCGATCATGTCCGGCGTGCCCAGTCGAATGGCGGCATCAAACCGCCGCTTCAGCACCGCCAGTATCAATCGCGGCGCTAAAATCCCGATCGCCACGCCAATAAGTGTGAAGACCAGCACATCCAGCAGTGGCTTCCCGAAAAGCTGAGCGACACACCCGGCGATGATCGGGCATAGGGCCATGCTGACGGCTTTGACACCGATCCAGGTCGGCAAGGCTCGATGATGATTGAAGCCTGACGATTGAAGGATGGTTCGTAGCTGATCCAGATTTTCCTCAGCATAGAAGCGACGATACCGCATGCCGAGTGACGAAAACCAACCGGTCACATCCTGGAAGGGGGCAGACCGGCCAGCAACGCCCATCACGGCGTTTGACACCCGAGCGTCCAATGTACGAACGTGTATTTCGCGGATAATCAACATGCAGGACGCAGTCGCAGCCACGACTGCGAGGGCCACCAGACTGAGACCAGAAGTCATAGTTCTGTTTCCCTTCTGACCATCCAACTTATCACCAGGGCTCCGACAAGCACCGAAACGACTGCGTAGACCAGCAGCTTGTTTCCGACCGGATCGGTGAACAACAGATCAACCGTTTGCGGATTGGCTGCGTATAGGACCCCACCTGCAATCAAGGGCGAGACTGTCAGCGCTCGCGAGGAAAAGATCACCTCTCCCGCCAGCGCCTTGGCGCGAGCAGCCAGCGCAACACGTTGCCTGACAGTGTCTCCCAGGTTCTGCAAGGTCTCGGCCAGGCTGCCACCGGATTTCAACTGAACGGCAAGTGTCACCGCAAAGATCGCATACTCCGCCACCTGCGTTCGCCGATAGACAGCCTGGACAGCTTCCTCTGGAGGTCTACCCAGATTCACTTCGCTGCATACGATGGCAAACTGCCCAGCCGTTGGCTGCGGCATATCGCGCGCGAGGGCACGAAATGCCTCGTGCACAGGAAGACCTGATCGCACGGTACTTGTCACCAGCTGGATCGCGTCAGGCAGCTGTCGAAAAAGCTGAAGAGCGAAGCGACGTTTCTGCCATCCGAACAGGCCTCGTATCACAATAATGGCCGTGATTGCGGCGACAATGGACACGTAGACCAGGGAATATCCCAGCTGGCTGTTCGCATAAAGGATCGCTGCTGCTCCGAATGCACCGGCGAGCAGCACATAGGCCGGAAGCAACACGTAAGGTATATCGGGATTGTAATTGGACAGCCGATTGAGAAACTGAGCCTGGGACCCGGTCTCCAAGCGGCGAATGGATGGTAGGTTAGCCGGATGCGACGTTGGCAGAGCAATCGCCAACTGGCGATTGATGCGTCTTTCCCGAGCGTCGAGCCACAACGAGAGGGCTGCTGCACACATCGCGAGGGCCAGAACAGTGACGATCACGGACTCCAGCATCATACTTGCCTCATGGCCTCGGCCCAAGCACCATCTAGCCCGAAATAGACAAGACGGCTCTTGAACTTCGGAGTTGCAAGGTTGGACTTATAGCTGCCCGATATCCGCCCGTTCACATCCTCCTCTTGATACTCGAAGGCTGCGATGTCATTGGTGGTGATCACCTCCCCTTCAAGGCCGATCACCTCGCTGATCTGAATGATGCGGCGCTGTCCGTCCCGCATGCGTTCGACCTGCACAATGAGATCCAGCGCAGCGACGATCTGACTTCGAATGGCGCGCGACGGTAGATTGACCTGTCCCATCTGCACCATGTTTTCGATGCGGGTCAGGGCATCCCGGGTACTATTCGCGTGTACCGTGGAGATCGAACCATCATGGCCGGTGTTCATCGCCTGCAGCATGTCGAATGCTTCGGCACTGCGCACCTCGCCAACGACGATCCGGTCGGGACGCATGCGCAGGGCATTCACCAGCAGATCGCGCTGTGTCACCTGCCCTGTGCCCTCGAGGCTGGGAGGCCGGGTCTCCAGGCTGATCACATGCGGCTGCTGAAGCTGCAACTCCGCCGCGTCCTCGATCGTGACAATGCGTTCGGTATGATCGATGAACTGGCTCATAGCGTTCAGGAGCGTCGTCTTGCCGGATCCGGTACCGCCGGAGACCAGAACATTGAGCCGCGAGCGGGCGGCGATCTCCAGCAAACGTCCGATGGCCGCGGTCATTGAGCCATTTTCAATCAAGCCGGCTATGTCCAAACGGCGGCTTGGAAATTTTCGGATGGAAATGCACGGACTATGGATCGCCAGCGGCGGGAGGATGATGTTGACCCGGCTGCCATCCAGCAGGCGACAATCGACCATCGGACTGGACTCGTCGACGCGCCGACCAACCTGCGCGGCAATCTTCTGAGCGACGGAAGCGATGTGACCATTGTCCCGGAATCGCACCGCAACTCGTTCCAGCTTGCCGTTTCGCTCCACGTAGACATTACTCGGACCGTTCACCATGATATCGTTGATCGATTGGTCCAGCAGTAGCGGACGGAGCGGCCCGTAGCCCGTCATGTCGTCGGCAATTTCGTCCGCGAGCTGCAGCTGCTCACGACCCGACAGCTCGAGCCGTTCCTGGTTGGCAATTTGATGGATGATCTCCTCGATCTGCCGCCGGAGAACTTCCCGCGAGACGGTTGCGGCCACCGATGGCTCGATCTGCTCAATCACCCGTTCACGCAGCGAAGGCGGGATTATGGGTTGGTCGATCGGCGGTTCGTCGCGCCTTGGCGCAGGCGACGGCACGCTCGGTGCGGATGCAGCCGTGCTGAGCGGCGGCAAAGGCAAGCCCATCGCAGATGAAGGGAGGCTTGTCTCCAATGAAGATACGTGAGCTGGTGCGTCGTCTTCACGCCTACCAAACTTTTTCATCGCAGATGTGCTGTGAGCACCCTCCTCCACCAGCCACTCCGCTCGGCAGCGACACCGCTGATCTCCCGTACGATCGGTGCCAGGTGACGCCGCAATTTTCTGACGTGCTTCAGAGCTGGAATTCCCAGATTGAGCGCCTCGGTCATGCCCTTGCCGAGATCGGGAATGACGATGTCGGGCTCTGCACCCAACGCCTTGACGACCGCCGCCCTCGGCAGGCCCCCGGGACGACCGGCCCGGTTGAGCAAGGTAAAGACCCGGTCTTTGCCCGCGATGTTGATCACGGCGGCGCGTAGCGCATGGGCATTGCGAAGTCCGGTCACCTCGGATTCGAGCAACACCATCACATGACGGGAAAGCGTAATCACGGGATAGATCGACGGCGGAAACGGGACGGGTACATCGACGACGATGTAGTTGAACCGCTGACGCAGCAGACCCAGCACGTGTCGTATGCCAGCTTCCGTAATTTCGAGCTGCGCATCGAGGTCCTCGTCGGCCGAGACCAGGCAAACCCTTTCGTTGACTTCGATTGCCGCGCGCTCGAGGAAGAGTGTGTCCGCCCGCATCGGATTTTCCAGAGCGATACGCAGCCCCGGCCCGGGACGAACACCTAACATCACGGCGGCCTCACCGCCCTGCAAATGAAGATCAAGCAGCGCCACCTTGGCCTTGGTTGTCTCGGCAAGTTGCAGCGCCAGATTGATCGCGATGCTCGTGGCGCCGGCGCCCCCCTGCGCCCCGCAGATCGAGACCACGTGCCCGCCACGATCGATCTGGTTGGCTGCCACGTTGCCGAGCAGCTTGGGGCGCAGCTTGTCCAGCACCATATCGCGCGTGAGCGGCCGCGGCAGATACTCTGTCAAGCCGAGCTCCAGGAGCTCACGGTAGAAGGTGATCTCCCTGTTATCGCCGATCACGGCTACGCGGACATCGGGTGGACAGACGCCGGCCAGCCTTTCCAGTTCAGTAAAAGGGTCGTCGATGCCACTGATGTCTGCCACCAGCGCAAACAGATCGGTGTCGGTTTCAAGCATCCGTATGGCATTGCGGATCGTGCCGCGCCTGATCGAGAGGTTGGCGCCTTCGAGCCCCTTGCGCAACGCCGCAGCGCTGAGCTCATCATTTACGAAACCGACGATGCGGTTACGCGTGACGATTGACGTCGATTCTTCAGGCGGAGTGGCTATGGCAATGTTCATCAACGTTTCTCCGACAACCTGTTATCGTAACCCACCGCCGTTGCAGTCGGGCCTACAGCATCCGATGCACCGTCGCAGCTGACGAGAGCGTCTTCCACTTGCTTCCTGACCGTGTATTGCTTGACCTCACCGCCTGAATGAACGACCACTGCCGTTCTCTGTGCAGAAATTGCATACTGGCGGGCAAGTTCAGGCGACACATCACAGCTCGACATCGCGCCGGTGTCTGCCTTGTCCCACTGATCGACTGCTGCGCGTACGGCCAAGGAGAGCGTCCCGAGCTGCTTTGCGACGGTGACTTTCTTGACCTGGACCTGAGTAAGTTCCAGTGACACGGTCTGCGTTTGCTTACCCGCCATCCCGCTAATGGGTCGCGCGCCCTGCACGATCTCCTGATCAATCGCGATGACTCGAACATTGCGCAGAACGGTTTCGCTCAGGGCGCGACGCGCGGTATCGACTTTCTCGAAGACCTGGGTCAACACGACGTCCACGTGATCGCCCGGCCTGATGAGGCCCGAGACACCGGCCTCCTCGTCAACCTTGATGCTGATGGCACGGCTGTCTGGCGCCAGGATACTGGCCAGGAAACCCCGGTCCCGCGGACGCAGGATATCCTGCAATGTAACGAGGCTGCCCGCTTCGACGAAGTTGCGGATGAGTGAACCCGGAAGTCCGGCCTTGGACTCGGGGGTTTCGAGGATAGCCCCCTGGGGAACGCGCTCCGACGGCACCGAGCGCACGGCGAAATCCTCTTCGCGGGCCAACGTCCCCCTCGGCAATGGCCGTGTCGCGACAAAGTATCCGGCGGTCGCCGGCGCCGCCGGCGCGAGAGGCATCGCTGTCACTTGTACTGGGACCGGAGCCTGCGCCTTCGGCAGGTTCATGCTATAGGCAATCAGTCCGAACGCTGTGGTTGCAAGCAAAAGCACCACGATGATCGACAGACGCAGCGCGGATGACATTTCACGATCCTTTGCTCAAAATGGTCCAGATACCGCCACAGGCGATAGCAACTCCGTAAGGCAGCGGGGCGTGTCGCAAATGGCGCCAACGCTCGATCGCGTAGATGCGCCGTGCGAGCGACGATCCGGCTGGTGTCAACCTGGGATACGGCAGGTGACGCATCATCAGATGCACCAGGGCAAGAACGCCGCCGGCCAGCACGGTGACCGTCAGCAACTGCATCACGCCGCTCGGCGGGAGACCAACCGCCAGGGCAACCAGCAGCTTGACGTCGCCGCCACCAATTCCTCCGCGCGCGTATAGGACAAAAAGCAGCAGGAAGAGGATCGCGGCTGCGATCAGCGACACAGCGACTTGTATCGAGCTGGGCAATTGACCGGCGATCCCAAGGAGCGCCAGCGCGAGACAGAATTCGTTTGGGATCGAGCGCGTCGCGACGTCTATCGTTGCGACATAGAGCAACAACAGGATTTGCAGGATCGAGACTGTGGGAGCAATCCAACTCATGAAATGCACGTTTCAAAAAAGTGGAAGGCAAACTAGCGGGAGCACTCCTGCAGGAGGGGGGCAGCTTGGATTGCCCCCCTCTGGCGCCAAAATGGCTGTATCAACCAGCGATCGCGGTAGTGAAAGCAGTGGTGATTGCGGTGATCCCGGTCGTTAGCGCCGCCCCGATCTGCCCACCAGCTCCACCACCGAACACAGCACCCACTGCGCCGACGATGCAAACCGCGACGATGATGTACTCGAATGACACCACGCCATCCTGGTCCGTTCGCAGACGCTTCAAGGCTTCCTTGGTCTCGATGTAATATTGCAACATTGGAAGAATCCCTTCTTTCAAGATGAATTTGCAGACACCTCGGCAACTTCCAGCGGCTGCGGATTTATGTCCGGCCCGCCAGCGCTAAAATATCCATTAAATATTTATTATCGTCAACATTTAATATATAATGTCTTTTTAATTAACCCTACCGGAACGAGCCGCACTGCGAAAATCGAATATGGAGCTAAATCGGCAAAACTGGTTGTAATACAAGGACGATAGCTGACCCCACAATCGAAAGCTGGGCAGAGCGTCGGCTGAGAGTCGGCAGGGATTCACCGGAATAATACGGGTGACCAGCGGTAAAGTTTATTATTCTGGAGTTCAAGAATTGTGTGATGACAAATGAGCTGTCGCACTGCGTCAATCCTGTCAATCCATTCGCACAATAGAGCGGATGATGCGACCGGGCCGTCATGGAGCAGATTTCACGACATGCGGATAGCGAGAAGCGGAACATCTGCCACGACGATTGAGGTGACCCCTCCGAAGATACTGATCGCTGCCTTGCAGCCGCATGATTCCGCCAGTTGCACTGGCGTGACGCAATCATCAATTCGGGTTCGCGCGTCGATATCTTCGCCGTTTTCAAGCAGAGGCTCGAAGAACTGGAGCAGTCTCCAGTAAATTTCAACTCGAGCGGCAATTCGGCCACCCAAGTTCGAGAGGATGCCGGCTATTCGGAAGCGGCGGGACCTGCGCTTCGATGATGAGCCGCGTCGTCCGCGGGCACCACCCGTCCGGTGTAGGGCGCCCGAATCTCCATGCGAACCAAGTACCGACTTTGCAGTCAGCGCCTTGAGCCATCTCCTCGCAGCGCGTCAGACTAGATACTCGTGGTAGCTGATAAGCGTTCCCATGTTCTTGTCTGCCCCAGTCTGGAAGCTCGCGGGATCGTACTGGCCCAACAGGCTGATATTGGCGGTGTGAACTCCGTCAGTCACCGAAAGGATTCCTCCAGTGCCGGCCTGATTTGCGACATAATTAGCGGTCGTGCCGTCCCCGAATGCGACGTCGAGGATATCCAGGTGGTCATTTCCGTCAAACCCGGACACGACTCCGCTGAAGTCGAAGGAGTCATGGAGCACGATTGTCCCGGTGGCTGTGGCATCAAGCGCGACATGCGCAGACGAAGCCGCTCCGAACTCGATCGTAGCTACGCCATCCATCAGTGCGGTGCCGTTGCCGCTTACACTGCCATTGAGAGTGACGTTGCCTCCATGCGCCCACAGCAGCCCTGAATTATCCACGTTGCTGTCGATGACCAGACCGCCACTGCCGCTGGCTGCAATCGTCCCGGAATTAACGACGGTGTTGTCGCCGGTGTCAATCTCGAGCGCGTTGGTGCCCGTCGCGATGATTGTACCTTGGTTGACAAGGATCAATGTCCCTTCGCCGAGCTGTCCGGCTCCGGAAATGGTGTTGTCGACGTTGGTCAGCGTGACATCGGAAACAGCTCCACTGACAGTGTTCTTGCTATTGTCAGACAACAGCACCTGACCGCCACCTTCAAGCAAAATGCCGTGCTCGACAAGTTGGAGATCGGTCTCCGCGCCGGTCGAATTCAACGAGATCGTGCCCGTATTGTGGATGTTAACCGGACAGCGGCAGCAATGCGCCGTTGCCGATTGTCATTGTGCCGGCATTGTCGACTATGGGCTTGAAGTCGAACACGAAGTCGTCCGCTGCGAGCGAGCCGGCATCGACGCCATCCAAAGTGATCGTTTGACCGTCTGCCAGCGCGATGACGGCATTACCGTCATTGTCGGTAGACAGATGCGTCTGGACGTCGGCGAAGGTCTTGAAGCTGTCGTAGCCAATCAGGTCAATCTGATCATGCGCAATCTCGAAATTATAGATGACGTCATGACCGATCGGCTGTGAGAATACAAGCAGATCGCTGCCACTCGACGCTGTGAGATAGTCGTCGCCGGAAATGGCGATGATGGCAGAGCCCGCTGCAAAAGCTTCAACATTGTCGGCGAATGTCTCGATTACGGCCGAGCCATCCGGCTGCATCCAAGTCACGGTCACGTCGAGGTGCAATGCCCCGGCGAAACTGACTGGCGACGTCACCATTAGCGAACTGACGTCGGTCGTCTCGATCGTCCAGTTGCCATCGGGGAGCAGCGTCCCACCATTTAGTGTCCAGCCGGCGGGCATGCTGCCCACAGTGACGGTGGCGAGTTGACCCTGATTAGCGGGCGGGTCCGTTAGACCGAGATTGATGGGCTGCCCCGACACGCCCGCAGGAGCAAGCGCCGTGCCAAACCCAAAATTCGATGCGCTGAAACTGCCAGTCACACTCGCCAGAGTGGTCAGGTTGTCCAAATCGACGACGAGTGTCGCGCCGCCTGCGACGCTCGGATTGGGATCGTAGTAAACTTGCGCGTGGCCGACTGTCGAATTGTGGAATACGAACAGGGCCCCCGTCGTGATATTGGAGTAACTGTTGATCGTTGATTGAACCGTCGCTGTCGTCACGGATGCGTCTGTTTTGACGCCGACCTCCGTGTTGGCGAGATTTATCGCAGCATTGTTGCCCGTTCTGACGTTTTCAACGGTTGTGTCGACATCACCAATGACGAATCGCCCGGCGGTTACCGTAAATTCTAGCTTATCCCCTGAGGTGCTGAAGTCGGTGATGTGGTCACCCGCGTCGGTGACAGCGAGATAGGCGAATGTATCGTTCCCGCCGCCACCAGTCAGCGTATCTGCGCCACCACCACCCACGATCCTGTCCGCGCCAGTGCCTGCGCCACCGTTGATCGTGTCGTTACCTGAACCGCCCTTGAGGGTATCATCACCGCCGTTTCCTGAGCTGCCCATGATGACAAACGATCCAGACGTGACTGCGCTAGCATCTACGACCAGGTCGCCGTTACCAGTGATGCCGGATCCGTCAATCGTGAGCGTTCCTCCATTTTGGAATGTCGAAAGGAATGTCAGGGCGTCAGTATGATTTCCGTTGTTGGCGTCACTTAGAACAATTGTTTCGAACTTTGTCAGGCCAATGCTTCCTGCACCATCGCCAAAAGTGAATGGCCCCAGACCACCACCACCGACGACGAGAGTGTCCGTACCGCTTCCCCCGGTCAGCATGTCACCGTTGTTTAGCGTTAGGGGAGATTGCGTGCCGGTCACAGTATTGGTGCCCGATACATAGGAGACGGTATCGGTGCCGGTCGTGAGAGCGAAGGGGCTAGGGCTCGTGACCGAAATGATGACCGTATCGACATCGGTCAATGCCCCACCCGCTCCGGTGTGGCCATTGTCGCTTGTTGTCATGGTCAGAGTGCTAGTTCCGGCAAAATTCGATGTCGGAACGTAGTTGACCGTGGAGGCCAGAGTAGAATTGATGGCGCTGACTGTTCCGGTCAGCGTCACCGTTGACGTTCCGCTGCCGCTGATCCCTGCGGTACCTCCTGAAACGGTCAAGGTGCCGTTGGTTAGCGACAACGTGATCGTTTCGCTGGCGCCGTCCGAGTCGGCATCGACGATGCTAAGTCCAGTGATCGCCTTTGTCGTGTTGACGTTTGTCGTCTGTGGTCCCGGAACCGTATTCACCGGCGCATCGTTGACCGGGATGACCGCGACTGTCGAGCTCACGTTATTGCTGGCGTGGCTGGCCGTCTGGCCGTCGTCAACCTGGTAGCTGATGGTGCGGGTCGCGCCCGACGGATTGTCACCCGAGTTCGAATACGTCACGGAGCGCAGAGCCGCCTGGTAGTTCGCCACACTCGACGAACCCGTCAGGGTCATCACCCCAGTGCTAGCGTTATAGCTGCCGGCGATGCCGTTCTGATTCGCAAAACCGAGCACATCCTGGCCGGAGACGAAGTTTGTGATCGAGACCGTCGCGCCGGTCAGATTCGTGCTGTCAACGTCCGACACCATCAGCGCCGTGTCGATCGCGGTCGCCGCCTGACCCTCGGTATAGGACAGTGAACCGCCATTGGCGTTCAGCACCGGCGCATCATTGGTACCGGTGATGGTGACCGTCACCGTACCGGTGGCGGTGCCGTCCAGGCTGGTGACCGTGAACTGGTCCTGCACCTGCTGGCTGGCGGTGAGCTCGTCGTGGGCGCCGTTGCCGGCGTAGCTCCAGGCCCCGTTGGCATCGATCGTGAAGTCGCCATAGGTCCCGTGGGCGCTCGATTGCGCCACGACGTGGGCTTCGCCGCTGTCGGGATCCACAATCGTCAGCTGGCCGCTGGTGTTCAGCGCCGCCGCGGTGTCGCCTTCGGTGACGGACTTCGAGTCCGACGAGACCGTGGCCGCATCGTTGCTGCCGGTGATGGTCACCGTGACGATGCCGGAGGCGGTGCCGTCCAGGCTGGTGACCGTGAACTGGTCCTGGACCTGCTGGCCGGCGGTGAGCTCGTCGTGGGCGCCGTTGCCGGCGTAGCTCCAGGCGCCGTTGGCATCGATCGTGAAGTCGCCGTAGGTCCCGTGGGCGTTGCTCTGGGCCACGACATGGGCCTGGCCCGTGTCGGGATCCACAATCGTGAGCTGGCCGCTGGTGTTCAGCGCCGCCGCGGTGTCGCCTTCCGTAACGGACTTCGAGTCCGACGAGACCGTCGCCGCATCGTTGCTGCCGGTGATGGTGACCGTGACGATGCCGGAGGCGGTGCCGTCCTGGCTGGTGACCGTGAACTGGTCCTGCACCTGCTGGCCGGCGGTGAGCTCGTCGTGGGCGCCGTTGCCGGCGTAGCTCCAGGCGCCGTTGGCATCGATCGTGAAGTCGCCATAGGTCCCGTGGGCGTTGCTCTGGGCCACGACATGGGCTTCACCGCTGTCGGGATCCACGATCGTCAGCTGGCCCGAGGCGTTCAATGCGGCGGCAGTGTCGCCTTCCGTGACGGGCTTCGAGTCCGACGAGACCGTGGCCGCATCGTTGCTGCCGGTGATGGTCACCGTGACGATGCCGCTCGCGGTGCCGTCCAGGCTGGTGACCGTGAACTGGTCCTGGACCTGCTGGCCGGCGGTGAGCTCGTCGTGGGCGCCGTTACCGGCGTAGCTCCAGGCCCCGTTGGCATCGATCGTGAAGT
>NZ_JADPJJ010000066.1:0-19448 GCF_023073375.1 Bradyrhizobium sp. 197
TGTCCCGCGGCTCTGAAATTCCTTCAGCAGGCGCTTGTAATCGATGTCGAAGCCCAGAGTTTTCGCCGTCGCGTAGAGATTGGCTCCGTCGATGAAGAGCGCGATCTTGTCGGTAGAGGAAGGTGACATTTAGTTCACGCTTTCGGTGGGGCAAGTTCGGGTCCTGCAAGCATCCCGGATCCGCGACGCCGATTATCGGTCGCATTCTATATAAATCGCTACCGGAGATCGTCGAGTAGCGCCAAGCTTTAAGCTTCAACTATTTTCGAGAAGCACGCAGCCTTGGAACTCTGACATTAGCCGAAAGTTGTTCTGTCAGATTTGTAATGTATCCTGTCTATTTCCATGTGCCTGTTTGAGGGTGTTCCCGCCATGATCGCTGGCGATTTTCCTCTCTTTGATCTTTCCATTTATAGGCGCGGCCGCGCCTGGCGATGGTCCGTTATAGACCGGTCAGGGATTTCTGTTCTGACTGGAAGCGAGCGGAGCAGGCCTGCTGCGCAGTACATGGCAGCAAGGGCGGTTTTCCAATTGCTGTTGACCGCTCCGTATCGGAATCGAATTTCCCCGCCGGCCTAATCGTCGACTTGAAAGCCGAGATACTGGAGCCGAACGCCCGACCGAATCCTTGCAGCCATTCTGCGTGTTATTCGCCGCACGGTTTGACCCCGATCGGGGCTGAAGGTTCACCCCGGCCAACACTGCCTAATTTCTTGGGCCATTGCTCATCACGTGTGGGGTCAATGTTGGAAGGCGATAGGGATCAAAGTTCGGCGCTTGCTTACACCGCGTCGCGTGCTCCGATCGGAGTGATGCCTTCAACTGACGCTTCTACTGGATGGAGCGAGGTCCCTCGTGGCGATGTAGCCGAGCGGCTTGCGATCGGTTGCAATCAGCGACTCACCCATTTTTGCTCTCGATCACCGTGACCACCGTCTTTGTGGAGAGGCTTCGCACGACGGTTCCGCCCGCGTTCGGCTAAACCTGGAGCTGCGCGGTCTGCGACAGTTCGTATTTGGGCTTTGCCGCCGCCACCGGCGTGACGTCGTCCTGCAGGACGCGGGTCTGTCTTGCCGCTGGCCCCGGAAGGCGCGTGCGACGTCCTTTGCATCCGATGCCGCGTAGGACAGCTGGATGCGGGGATCGGCATAGTCGTTAACGCCGGCCACCAAGACGAAACAGCCACGGCCTGGTCGAACCGGCGGCTGGTCGCCCAGCGGCGGCTGGGTCGGGGCGCCGGGCGGTGCGACCAGTTGCGAGGCGACGTACAATCGCGCGGGGAGCGACGCGAGCAGGTTCGCGGCGTTTAGGCCACGACCTCGATCGCGTTGTCGCCGGCATCGAGCAGCGGGCCGCGGCTGAGCCGTGTCGGCTGGCCTGTCGGCGCGGACACCTGTGTGTCCACGCCGGCCGTGACGCCGCTGATGCGCCATTCCACCCGGCTGATCCCGCCGCCGCCATGACGAGGTGAGTTCTCTCGGCTTAACAGCAAACCAAAACTGGGGCCCGGCCTTTGGCGATAGCACAAGCCAGTCAGGCTGCGTTCTGTTCGGTGTCACGACCTCGACTTGGAAGCAGATAATCGAGCTGCCCGAAGAGCCTTCTTTTTTGCCGGCGCCCGAGTCTCTCTTTTCAGAATAACCAGGCAGAATAACCAGGCAGGCGTGGTGCTCGCTGTCTTCGGCGTCGCAGGATACAAATTCGCTGCTCATCCCCGGAAGTTCGCTGATATCTGCTCAAATTTCGCTGATACGTGGCATAGGGTATTCGCGATAACGCCCTGCAAACAGGCCGGTTTTTCTTTCGCCAGCGGCAGTTGCGAAGCCGAAACGATCAAATTCCCCGCAAAATTCCCTGTTTGCCGGGAAATGACCTAGAGACAGGTGCGATCAGCACTGGGTCGCCAGCCAGCTTACAAGCCGTTGAGTTCGTTGCGTAAGCAGCTCCATTCCTGCCGAATTTTTTGGCGCGTTTGGAAATTGAGCTTCTAATGCTCGGTCCAGAATCGAACCAAGCGACGTCCTGCAGAGGCTGCTCGGGCTGGCGTCTTACGCGCTGCCGTAGAACAGAGGGTCATGGCGAGCCGATCGGATAGTCAGTCGAACTGATGCGCTTCTGCACCGGGGGGCGTCAAACTGTAGTTCACCCAGCCGATGGCGCAGAGTTAGCCGCCGCAGTGCTGCGGCCGTTGCGGGGGAAACGCGGCGCGTCGCCGTTACGCCGCTTTCCTGCGGGGCTTCGGCTTTGCTTTTTTGTCAAGCAAGACCCTCTCTGGAGCCGGGCGCGCACCTGGACCAGGGTGGACATGAACTTCCTTGGCTGAAAGCGGCTCGCCGCATTCCGAGCACACCATCACGGGGTCGAACATCTTTCCGCACTTGCGGTGCTCATGCAGCAGGGGACGTCCGCGTTCGTCGACCATGTGGGTGTCGCCCCAATGTACGAGCGCCATCATGATCGGATAGAGGTCGAGGCCCTTTTGCGTCAGGATATACTCGTGGCGTTTAGGCGACTCCTGATACGGAATGCGGCGCAGGACGCCCTGCCGGACCAGCTTCTTCAACCGCTCGGCGAGCAAATGCCGTGTGATTCCAAGCGCTGACTGAAAACCCTCGAAGCGGCGCGTGCGCAGGAAGCATTCGCGGAGAATTAGAAGAGTCCAGCGGTCACCAATCACACCGATGGTGCGAGCCATCGAACACGGCTCTTCCTCAAGTTCATCCCATTTCATTCTGCTCTCCGGTCGGCCGGTGCCTGTTCCGCTCGAATCAGGGGGGAGGGGCATGCGCCGCTCACACCATTCTAGATAGGTACTAAAGTGGATACAATACCCCCGTCGGTCGCCCAAACCTCGTGATTTCAGAGCAGATTTGACAGTTCAATTTTAGAACTATACAAGTGGGTGACAGCCTGCGTTCGGCCTGGACGATCACCCAAATCTGACCAACATCGCGCTCTGCGGGAGGAGCTGACATGTCTCTCAAAGTTGAATTCCTGTTCGATTTCGGCAGTCCGAATGCTTACCTCGCGGAACTGGCCCTGCCGGGAATCGAACGGCGCACCGGCGTGAAATTCGAATATGTCCCGGTCCTGCTCGGCGGCATCTTCAAGGCGACGGGCAACATGTCCCCGTTCGAATCCCTTCGTGGCATCAAGAACAAGCCGGAGTATCAGGCGCTGGAGACACAGCGCTTCATTCGCCGTCATAACGCAACGAAGTTCCGGTCCAATCCGTTCTTTCCGGTCAATACGCTGATGTTGATGCGCGGCGCCGTCGCGGCGCAGCTCGAAGGCGTGTTCGAACCCTACTTCCGCGCGGCGTACCACCACATGTGGGAGGAGCCGAAGAAGATGGATGATCTCGAAACCTTCCGAGCAGCGTTCATCTCCTCAGGCGTCGATATTGATCGGTTGCTTGCGCGTGCGCAGCAGGATGACGTCAAGAAAGGGCTGATCGATCGGACCACCGACGCCGTCAACCGCGGCGCATTCGGCTCGCCGACTTTCTTCGTTGGAAATGAGATGTTCTTCGGCAAGGACCAGCTCCGCGATGTGGAGGAGTCGATCGTCGAGCAGATTGGCCAGCCCGTTTCGAAGACGGCCTAAGGCCAGGACCTGGAGCCTTGCAGAGCCGAGCAGACGTCCGCGCGCCTGCATGACGAAAGCTCAGTCGGCCTTATAACAAAACCAATTTAGGGAGAATGTCATGCCCGGCCCCCTCAACGGCGTTCGTGTCCTCGATTTGACAGGCGTAGTGTCGGGTCCTTTCGCGACCATGTTCCTGGCGGATCAGGGCGCGGACGTCCTGAAAATCGAGCCGATCGGCGGCGACATTACCCGGCGCAGCCGCGCCACCATTGATAAGGATGGCGAATTCTCCGCGCTATTCATTTCTTCAAACCGTGGCAAGCGCTCGCTGTCGATTGATGTCAAAAGCGCGGCCGGCCGTGAGGTTCTGGCCAAATTGGTCGCGAAGGCGGATGTGCTGGTGCAGAATTTCCGGCCCGGCACCATGGAGCGCCTCGGTCTCGGCGGCGATGAGCTGCGCCAGCGGCATCCACGCCTGATCTATGTCTCGATCAGCGGTGTTGGCGACACCGGACCCTATGTGAAGAAGCGCGTTTACGACCCGATCATTCAGGGCCTGTCGGGCTTTGCCGACATCCAGTCGCAGCCGGTCACGAACCGCCCGCAGATGATCCGCACCATCGTCTGTGACAAGACCACCGCGGTGTTCACCGCGCAGGCGGTGGCGGCCGCGCTCTATGCCCGCGAGAAGACCGGGCAGGGTGATCACATTCAGGTTGCGATGCTTGATGCGATGATCTCGTATTTGTGGCCCGAAGGCATGATGCAATACACGGTGGTGGGTGCCGAGGCTGCTGCTGCCGATCCCAACGATCGGCCCGATCTCGTGTTCAAGACCAGCGACGGCTACATCACCGCCGGCACCATTTCCGATTCCGAATGGCAGGGGTTTTGCCAGGCCTCCGGCGATCCCGAGCTTGCCAAGGATCCCCGGTTTGCGACGCCATCGGCGCGCTCGGTCAACGCCACGGCACGCATCAACAAGATGGCCGAATATATCAGCCAGCACACCACCGCAGAATGGCTGGAGCGTCTGGATGCCGCCGACGTCCCCTGTTCGCCGATCCTGCGGCGCGGCGAAATCATCCACAACGAACAGGTGGTCGCGCGCGAAATCATCGCGGAGTTCGATCAACCGAAGGTCGGGCGGGTGCGGCAACCTAAACCCGCAGCCCGCTTTGCGATCAATGAGGCCGCGATCGGTGGGCCCGCTCCCAGGGTCGGTGAGCACTCGCGCGACGTGTTGCACGAACTGGGCTATGACGACGCCGCCATCGACAAGATGGTCGCAGAGCGCAGCGTGCGCGTCGCCGTCTGACGGCGAAGCGCACGAGGCCGTACTCTAGGTCTTCGCCGGCGCCGGCGTGATCGGTGCCAGCGGGGCATTCGCCGCGACGGCGCGCTGGAAAGCTTCCCGTTTCCTGATGCGCTCGAGATAGGGCTGAGCGTTGTCGCAAATGCCGACGCCATAGGCGATGGCCCACTCCAGGCAGGTCGTGAGCAGGATGTCGGCGCTGGTAAACCGGTCGCCCATCAGGAACTGCCGGCCGTCTGCGAGCGCGACTTCGACATGGCGCAACTGCTGGCGGAAATACTCTCCGGCCTGGGCGACGACCTCGGGCGCGACGCCGTAGATCGGGCCGAGCGCATCGGCCCGATGGCGACGCATCACGTAAAGGCTGGTGGAATCCAGCTCCGCGACGATAAAGAAGCACCATTCCAGCCACGCCGCATACTCGCGGGCGGCTTCCGGAATCAGCGAGCGTTCCGTCGTGGAATACATTCGCGACAGGTAGGCAACGATCGCCGCGCTCTCGCCGATGCAGAAGTCGCCATCCTGAAGCAGCGGGATCTTCTGGCGCGGATTGAGCTTCGAGTATTCCGCGGTCTTGGTTTCGCCGGTTCGCGGGCCAATGGGCCTTGTCTTGTAGGCTAAGCCCAGTTCGTGCATGGCCCAATGCGGACGAATGGTGCGACTCGTTCCAACGCCCCACAGGGTCAGGTCTGGTGTCGCATTCATGTTACCATTTCTCCACGGACGGACGGAGATCGAGCTCGTGGGTCCAGCCATCTTTGCTTTGCTGGTGGGTGAACCAATACGCCTCGGCAATGGAAGACGTCTTGGTCAGGCCATCGGGCGGAATGTCGCTTGCTTCGATCCCCTTCGCTGCCTTCATGCGTTGGTGAATCGCCTCGCTATCCACGCCAGCGTCGATCAGGAGATGCACGACGTGAATGTTCTTCGGTCCAAGCTCGCGCGCCATCGCCTGTGCCACTGCACGAAGGCCGAACTTCGCTGATGAAAATGCTGCAAATCCCGGGCCGCCACGCACGCTTGCCGTCGCACCCGTAAAGAAGATGGTGCCGCGTCCGCGCGACAGCATCACGCGAGCCGCCTCACGTCCAACCAGGAAACCACCATAGCAGGCGAGTTCCCAAGCTTTGAAGAACAACTTCTCCGTGGTCTCGAGCAGAGGCTTGTTGACGTTCGAGCCGGCATTGTAGAGGCAAACCTCGACAGGCCCGTGCTCTTTCTCGACCCGCGTGAATATGCCTTGGACTTCTGGTTCCTGACGCGCATCCACGCTGAATGCGTGAACGTCATGCCCCGCAGCCCTCAGCTCGGCCACGAGTCCCTGCGATTTGGACGCATCGCGTCTGCAAATGCAAACCGTATAGCCGCCTCGGGCAAAACGCCGGGCGACCGCCGCGCCAATGGCATCGCCTGCGCCGACAAGTATCGCTACACCGCGGCTCGCTGCCATCCTCGATCCTCCCCTTTAAGTTCTTATTTGATACTATAGACTAGCTGCCGGATGATGCGTTGTAAACGGAGGTTCTTAAGAGTCGCGCAGAAAACGATACTCGCGGATGGATTGTCCATTCGACTCCGGAAAAGGCTGACGACGATTTATCGATTGACGAGTTCTAAAAAAGAACTATAAGTCGAAGCCAAGTGTGCCGCATTGCAAAGTCGGCATGGTCGGTCGGGAGGTCAGTCGTGCTGGAGCTTTCAGAGACGATCAGTGTCGACGAGATTGTTGTCGGCTTGCCGAGCCGAATCCATCAAGTAACGGCAGGACCGGTTGCCAGAGCGCCTGACCGGATTGCGCTGGTCGAGGACGGGGCTTCCTGGAGCTATCGAGATCTGGAGCAGCGCGTTGGCGAGATCGCCACCATGCTCTCATCGCTGGGGATCAGGGCCGGCGATCGGATGATCATTGTCAGCGAGAACTGTATTGCGCTTGCCGCTTTGCTGCTGGCGGCGAGCCGGCTCGACGCCTGGGCGATTGTCGCCAACCCGCGCTTGTCGGCGCGCGAACTGGACCAGATCCGCGATCACAGCGGCGCCCGGCGGATGTTGTTCACGTCGGGTATTTCGAACGAGGCCGCTGCTCACGCCTCTCGCTATGGCGCCGAGAATCGGCGAATTGGCGCGCTGTCGGAAATTGGTGTTGGTCCGCTCAACGAAAGCGCGGTGGTCCAGCCGGTGGAGGCCGATCCAGCGAGGCAAGTCGCGGTTTTGATCTACACGTCCGGAACGACGGGGACTCCCAAGGGCGTGATGCTCTCGCATGACAACCTTCTGATCAGCGCAAAGACCACCGCGTATTTCCGCAGGATGAACGAGAAGGACAAGATCTATCTTGTGTTGCCGATCTCGCATATCGTCGGCATCTCGCTCCTGATGATGACGCTGATGGTTGGCGGCACGGCGCGGATGGTCAGCAAATACGATCCTGCCGCGACTGCAAAGGCCATCGCGGAGGAGGGCGTCACCATTCTCAATGGCGTGCCTGCCACCTATCAGCGCCTGCTGGAGTACAAGAGCGTATCAGGCGTGGAACAACTCCCCCGAGGTTCGTTGCGCTTGATTGCCGTCGCCGGCGCGCCGCTGGATTTGAATTTGAAGTTGCGTGTGGAAGAGGAGTTCGGGCTTCCGTTGCTCAACGGCTACGGGATCACCGAATGCTCGCCGGGAATATCAGGCGTACGTTTCGACAGACCACGCTCGGATCAGGCTGTTGGTACGCTGCTGCCGGGTGTGGAGGCGCGGGTGCGAACCATCGAAGGGTTTCCGACGGCAGGAGGTGAAGTCGGCGAGCTGCATGTTCGCGGGCGCAACGTCATGTTGGGGTACTATCGTGCCCCCGAGCTTACCGCAAAGGTGATTGACAGCGAGGGCTGGTTCAACACCGGCGATCTCGCACGTTTCGACGGCGATTGTCTGTATATCGTCGGCCGCACCAAGGAAATGATCATTCGTTCCGGTTTCAACGTCTATCCCGCGGAGGTCGAAGCTGTCCTCAGTTCACACAAGGACGTCGTGCAATCCGCTGTGGTCGGTCGTGCCGCGGACGGCAATGAGGAGATCGTGGCCTTTGTGCAGTTGCTGCCAGGATCTTGCACGACACCAGAGACCCTGATGCATTTTGTCCGGTCTCAGCTTACTTCTTACAAGCGGCCGTCCGAAATTGTCATCCTCGATGCCTTGCCGGCGACGTCGACCGGCAAGATACTCAAGCACAAGCTCGCGGAGAGCTTGCGCGAAGGCGGCGCAACCCCTGCGGTGCAGACGCCCGAATTCCGCAGGCAACACATCTAACTTACCGGGAGGACATCTTGCAAAAGAGAAACGCGACCGTGGCCGTCATCGGCGCCGGAGACTTCATCGGCGGCGAGATCGCCAAAAAGTTCGCCGCAGAAGGCTTCACGGTCTTCGCCGGCCGTCGTAACGGCGAAAAATTGGCTCCGCTCGTCAGGGATATCGAGGCTGCCGGCGGAGAGATTCACGCACGCTCGCTCGACGCTCGCAAGGAAGACGAGATCATCTCCTTCCTCAACGATGCAGACAAGCATGCGCCGCTGGAAGTCTGCATCTTCAACATCGGTGCGAACGTCAATTTCCCAATTCTGGAAACCACAGAACGCGTTTTCCGCAAGGTCTGGGAAATGGCCTGCTATTCCGGCTTTCTGGCCGGTCGCGAGGCGGCCCGCCTCATGCTTCCGCGCGGGGGTGGCAACATCTTCTTTACCGGGGCGACCGCCTCGCTCCGAGGCGGCAGCGGGTATGCCGCTTTCGCAAGCGCCAAGTTTGGCCTTCGTGCGGTCGCGCAAGCAATGGCCCGCGAGCTTGGCCCGAAAAATATTCACGTCGCGCATCTCATCATCGATTCCGGCGTGGATACTGAGTGGGTGCGGCAACGCCGACTGGAGGCTCTCGGGCCCACCGCGCTGGATGATCCGGACGCCTTGATGCCTCCGTCCTCCGTCGCAGCATCCTATTGGCAGCTCTACCAGCAGCCGAAAAGCGCCTGGACCTTCGAGCTCGAGATCCGCCCCTTCGGCGAGAAGTGGTAGCGGGCCTGCTGCGATGGAGCTCAAGCTTTCGCCCGAGGATGCCGCGTTTCGTGACGAGGTGCGCAGTTTCATTGCGGAGAACTATCCGCCGGAAATGCGCGTTCCCAATCCGGAGACCGACCTGACCAAGGAGCAGTCGCTGCTGTGGCACCGGATCCTCCACAAGAAGGGTTGGATCGCCCCGCTCTGGCCCAAGGAGTATGGCGGCCCGGGCTGGTCCGTCACGCAGCGCTTCATCTTCGAGCAGGAGACCTCTCGCGCCGGCACGCTGCCGCCGCTCGCATTCAGCGTCACCATGGTCGGGCCGGTTATCTACACCTTCGGCAACGAGGCGCAGAAGCAGAAATTTCTGCCGCGGATTCTCTCCGGCGAGGATTGGTGGTGCCAGGGCTATTCGGAGCCTGGCTCCGGCTCGGACCTCGCAACCGTCAGAACCAAGGCCGTGCGCAACGGCGACCACTACATCGTCAATGGTCACAAGACCTGGACCACGCTGGCGCAGCATGCCGACTGGATCTTCTGCCTCGTGCGGACCGATCCGAGCGCGAAGCCGCAATCCGGGATCTCCTTCCTGCTGATCGACATGAAGTCGCCCGGCGTCACCGTGCGGCCGATCATCACGATCGATGGCAGCCACGAGGTCAATGACGTCTTCCTCGAGAACGTCCGCGTGCCCGCCGAGAATTTGATCGGCGAGGAGAACAAGGGCTGGACCTACGCCAAGTTCCTGCTCGGCAACGAGCGCACCAGCATGGCCGGCATCGGCCGGTCCACCCGCTACATCAACAAGCTGAAACAGATCGTGAAGGCCGAAATACCGGCCGAGGATCCCGCGCATCTCGAATTTCTGCGGGACATTGCCCGCATCGAGCTCGACGTGCTGGCGCTGGAGGCGACGGAGCTGCGCGTCGTCGCCCAGATGGCGCGCGGCATAGATCCTGGCCCGGCCGCCTCGCTTTTCAAGATCCGCGGCACTGAAATCTTCCAGGCCATCACCGAACTCACCCATCGCGCGATCGGCAATTACGGCCTTGCCATCCGCGAGCATCCGGTCAGCGCCAACCGCTTCATGCCCGGCGCCGACTACGGCCATACCGCGTCGGAGAAATACCTGAACGCGCGCAAGCTCAGCATCTACGGCGGATCCAACGAGATCCAGCGCAACATCATCGCCAAAGCCGTGCTCGGGCTCTAGTCACGGCGGATCGGGAGGATCGGATGGATATTCAGTTCACGGAAGAGCAGGAATTGCTGCGATCCAGCGTCCAGCGCCTGTTGCGCGACCAGTACGACTTCGAGGCGCGGCGCAAGATCGTGGCAAGCGAGGAGGGCTTCAGCCGAAAGCAATGGGACGCTTTCGCCGAGCTCGGCCTTCTCGCTGCACCGTTCTCCGAGGGCGCCGGCGGTCTCGGCGGCGGTCCGCTGTCGACCATGATCGTGATGCATGAGTTCGGCCGTCACCTCGTGGTCGAGCCGTTCGTCGAGACGGTGGTGCTGGCCGGCGGATTGATCGAGCACGTGGGCACGCCGGAGCAGCAGCAAAGCTTCATCCCTGAAATCATCGACGGCTCGAAAATCTGGACGCTGGCCTGGACGGAGAAGGCATCGCGCTTCGATCTTGCCAATGTCACGACGCGGGCGCGGCGCGAGGGGAGCGACCACATCCTGACCGGCGCGAAGACCATGGTGATCGCCGCACCTTGGGCCGACTATCTGATCGTCTCTGCGCGGACCTCCGGCGACGATCGTGACCGCGGCGGCGTCAGCCTGTTCGTGGTCGATCGGCGCGCGACCGGCGTCGATCTCCGGAGCTTCAAGACCATCGACGGCCGCCGGGCTGCCGAGCTCGGCCTGCACGAGGTCCGCGGGCAATTGCTGGGCGCAGAAGGCGAGGGTCTTGCCGCGCTGGAAGCCTGCCGTGACCGTGCCATCGGCGCGCTCTGCGCGGAAGCAGTCGGCGCCATCGGCGAGCTGAATTCGGCGACGCTGGAGTATTCGAAGACGCGCAAGCAGTTCGGCACCACCATCGGTTCCTTCCAGGTGCTGCAGCACCGAATGGTCGACATGTTCATCGCACATCAGGAGGCGCTTTCCCTGATGCAGCATCTGAGCCTCAGTCTCAGCGCTGGCGATGCCGGCCTGTCGCGGCTCGCCTCGGGTGCCAAATCGAAGATCGGCTATGCCGGCAAGTTCGTCGCCGACCAGGCGGTGCAGCTTCACGGCGGCATGGGAATGACCGACGAGCTCAACGTCGGGCACTATTTCAAGCGAATCTCCTCCATCAACATCCAGTTCGGCGATCCCGCGTTCCATGTGCTGCGTTACGCGCAGCTGGACGCGGCCGCATAAGCAGCGAGGCAGGCATGACCACTGAAGCAGTCATCGTTTCCACCGCCCGAACGGCCGTCGGAAAAGCGTATCGCGGCGCGCTCAACAACACGGACGGCCCCACCACGGCCGGGCACGTGATGGCCGAAGCCGTGAAGCGCGCCGGCATCGCGCCCGGAGAAGTAGAAGACGTGGTCATGGGCTGCGCGATGCAGCAAGGCACCATGGTGATGAACGTGGCGCGCAAGGGCGCGATCCGCGCCGGCCTGCCCATCACGGTGGCCGGCACAACGATCGACCGGCAATGCGCGTCCGGCCTGCAGGCCATCGCGGTCGCCGCGCGCTCGGTGATGCTCGACGGGGTCGAGGTCGCGATCGGCGGAGGCATCGAGTCGATCAGCCTCGTGCAGAACGAGCACATGAACAAGTTCCACGCGGTGGACGACGAGCTGATGGCGATGAAGCCCGAAATGTACATGTCGATGCTCGATACCGCCGAGGTCGTTGCCGAGCGCTACAAGATCGGCCGCGACAAGCAGGACGAATACAGCCTCGAGTGCCAACGCCGCGTCGGCGCTGCGTTACAGGCCGGCCGCTTCAACGACGAGATCGTGCCGTTCACGACCAGGATGGCGCTGTTCAACAAGGACACCAAGGAGGTCACCTACGAGCAGGTGACGCTCACCAAGGACGAAGGCCCGCGTCCGGAAACCACCGCCGAAGGCCTCGCCAAGATCAAGCCGGTGTTCGAGGGCAAGACAATCAGCGCAGGAAATGCCAGCCAGCTCTCGGACGGTGCCTCGGCCTGCGTGATCATGAGCGACAAGATTGCGGCCAGAAAGGGTCTCAAGCCGCTTGGCATTTTTCGTGGCTTCGTCGCTGCCGGCGTCGAGCCGGACGAGATGGGTGTCGGCCCGGTCGCCGCGATCCCGCGCCTGCTCAAGCGCCATAACCTCAAGATCGACGACATCGACCTCTGGGAGCTGAACGAGGCCTATGCGGTGCAGGTGATCTATTGCCGCGACAAGCTCGGAATCGATCCGGACAAGCTCAACGTCAACGGCGGCTCGATCGCGATCGGTCATCCCTACGGCATGACCGGGTCGCGGCTCACCGGCCATCTCCTGATCGAGGGCCGGCGGCGCAAGGCGAAGTACGGCGTGGTGACCATGTGCATCGGTGGCGGCATGGGCGCAGCCGGCCTGTTCGAAATCATCCACTGAGCGGCAACGCGGGAGATCATTCGTGAAGACAGCAATTACCGAACTGTTCGGCATCGAGCACCCGATCATCCAGGGCGGAATGCACTATGTCGGCTTCGCCGAAATGGCGGCGGCCGTCTCCAACGCGGGCGGGCTCGGCTTGATTACGGGCCTGACGCAGAGAACGCCGGAGCTGCTGGCCAAGGAGATCGCTCGCTGCCGCGACATGACGGACAAGCCGTTCGGCGTGAATCTGACATTCCTGCCGACCTTCAGCGCGCCGCCCTATCCGGAGTACATCGCGGCCATCAGAGAGGGCGGCGTCAAGATCGTCGAAACCGCCGGGCGCAGCCCCGAACAGTACATGCCGGCCCTGAAGGCGGGCGGCATCAAGGTGATCCACAAATGCACCTCCGTCCGGCATTCACTGAAGGCCGAGCAGATCGGTTGCGATGCCGTCAGCGTCGACGGCTTCGAGTGCGGGGGCCATCCCGGCGAGGATGACATGCCGAACATGATCCTGTTGCCGCGCGCCGCGGAGGAACTGAAGATCCCGTTCGTTGCCTCGGGCGGCATGGCGGATGCGCGCAGCCTGGTTGCCGCCCTGGCGATGGGCGCTGCGGGCATGAACATGGGCACGCGCTTCATCGCCACCAAGGAAGCGCCGGTGCACGAGAACGTCAAGAAGGCGCTGGTCGCGGCGACGGAACTCGACACCAGGCTCGTGATGCGTGCGCTCCGGAATACAGAGCGGGTCCTGAACAACAAGGGCGTCGAGCAACTGCTCGAGATCGAGCGCGAGAAGGGCAAGAGCCTCAAGATCGAGGACATCCATGACCAGGTGGCGGGCGTCTATCCCAAGGTGATGATCGACGGCGACATGGATGCGGGCGCATGG
This sequence comes from Bradyrhizobium sp. 197, assembly GCF_023073375.1. Lineage (NCBI taxonomy): Bacteria > Pseudomonadati > Pseudomonadota > Alphaproteobacteria > Hyphomicrobiales > Nitrobacteraceae > Bradyrhizobium > Bradyrhizobium sp. 197. Next base: position 13,378 of record NZ_JADPJJ010000066.1, read on the forward strand.
AGCTGCGGCATGGTCGTCGGGCTCATTCACGACATTCCGTCCGTGAAGGAACTGATCGACCGCATCATGGCGGATGCGGAAAGACTCATCCGGCAGCGCCTGACTGGTTTCCTCGACGGCGCCGGACAGCGGCCGGCTGCGGCTCGGGCGATGGCTTAGCCCGGGAGGACATACCGCTTCCGGACGTTCTGACGGAGGCTATGCGCACGCATGGTCATGCGTGCGTCGATCTTTGTTGAAGCTCAACGGGTCAGATCGACGGCCTTCGGCAGCTTCGGGGGCATTTATGGACCAGGCCGACTTCCACTACTACGAGCCTTCGAAAGGCCACGGGCTCCGGCATAATCCGTTCAATGCGATAATCGCGCCGCGTCCGATTGGGTGGATCTCATCGCGCAATGCAGCCGGTCGATTGAACTTGGCCCCCTACAGCTTTTTCAACGCGTTCCTCTACGATCCTCCGATCATCGGATTTTCCTCGATCTCGTGGAAAGACACCGTCAAGAACGTCAGCGAGACGCGCGAATTTGTCTGGAATCTGGTCACCATGGATCTCGGCGAGCGCATGAACGTGACAGCGACGCCACTCGATCACGGCGTGAGCGAGTTCGAAGCAGCCGGTTTGACACCGATACCCGGACGCCACGTTGCTGTGCCGCGGGTGGGCGAGAGCAGGGCCGCCATGGAATGCAAAGTCGTCGAGGTCTCTCAGCTGGCCAACGCACGCGGAGAAAAGGTCGAAGGATGGTTCGTGCTTGGTGAGGTCGTCGCGGTCTACATCGACAAAACGTTGATCGAGGACGGCGTCTACAACACGGCACTTGCGCGTCCCATTCTGCGCGCCGGCCGGGGTGGAGATTATCTCGAGGTCAGGACCGAGAACATGTTCGAGATGAAGCGCCCAGCGGGCAGCAGCAAGCCGGAGTTCCACGGGACCTGATTGAGCTGGAAACAGGCTCAATTGTGGGGCCGACCATGCCTTGCCGCGTTTTGCCCGACAGGCCTAAGCCCGACTTCGCAAAGCCGATGAGTGACTGAACGGAAGCGCGTGCGGAGTCATACGCCCATCAAGACCCCGGGCCCCGCGCGTACAGGCCAAGAGCCAGCAGGGAGAACGCGCTCATCACGACGCCCAGCGCAAACATTGCTTCATGTGACACTGTGGCAGCAAGCCATACGCCGATTGCCGCGATCATCATCTGCAAGAAACCCAGCAGCGCCGAGGCCGCGCCGGCTTTCTCGCCGAATGGAGACAACGCGCGCGCCGTGGCCAATGGACCGACAATGCCCATGCCGAGGAGATATATGCTCATTGCGGCTAAGAACGGCAAGAAAGTCGGACTGATCAGCGAGATGAGCAGGATCGCAAGGCTGCTGGCGGTCGTCGCGCACAAACCTGCCCGGATCGGACCATCGAGCCCGTAGCGTGGTGCCAATCTTGTGGCAAGCATACCCGCGGCGAATACGATGAAGACGGTGCCGGCAAAGAAGAGCCCGAGCTGGATCGGCGTGAAGTGCAACGCTTCGATGAATAGGCGCGGCGCAGCGGAAAACATCGAGAACAAGCCGCCCATAGTGAGGCTCGAGGCGGCCGCGGGGGTAGCGAAGCGACGGTCTCGAATCAGACCGGCATAGGTCCTGCCGACGACAACTGGATTGAACGGCGTGCGGATCGAATTGTGGGTTTCGCCAAGAACGATGGCGTAGGCAACGGCGCTGACGGCGGCAAAGGCTGCGACCAGCGCGAATTCGGCGCGCCAGCCCAGGCTGTGGTCGAGGGCGCCGCCAAGCAGCGGCGAGAATCCGGGAGCAGCGGACATCACGATCATGATGAGCGCCATCGCGCGCGCCAGTGCGGCGCCACTGAACATGTCGCGGGCGATAGCGCGAGACAGCACTGACGTCGCGCAAGCACCTGTTGCCTGCACGACGCGGCCGATGAGGAGATTGGGCAGGTCGGTTGCCAGACCGCACCAAACGCTGCCGACGAAAAACACAGCAAATCCGATCAGGACCGGCCAACGTCTTCCGTAGCGATCCGAAAGCGGTCCGACCAGGAGCTGGCCTAACCCGAACACTGCAAGAAACACGGTGATGGCGGACGTGACCTCTGCAGTCGTGACATTCAATGAGATCGCAATCTGCGGCAGAGACGGCAGCAAGATGTTAGTCGCGAGCGTTCCCATCGCGGCCAGGACGGAAAGGACCGCGATAGGCAGGGCGCTGGAGGTGGGAATGTCCCGAGGCGCGGTGTTGATCAGGTCAGCCATGGGATCTTTCGCGTGACAGGGATAGGTAGATCAAGGCGGCGAGTGACGCGGTTCGCGCCGCTTGCCGATTCCGTTTTTGTCGCCTAGCCGCAATATCAGCGGACGACGCGCTCGATCGCGATGGCCGTGGCTTCGCCGCCGCCGATGCAGAGTGACGCGACCCCGCGCTTGAGGTTCCGCGTTTCGAGCGCGTGCAATAGCGTCACGATCAGCCGCGCGCCGGTGGCGCCGATGGGATGACCTAGCGCGCAGGCGCCGCCATTGACGTTCAGCTTCTCTCTGGGGATGCCGAGATCCTTCTGTGCCGCCATCGCCACGACGGCAAATGCCTCATTGATCTCGAACAGATCTACGTCGCCAACGCTCCAGCCGACCTTGTCCAACAGCTTGCGAATAGCGGGGATCGGGGCCGTGGTGAACCATTGTGGCTCCTGGCTGTGGGTGGCATGGCCCTTGATCTCGGCGAGCACCGGGAGGCCGTCGCGATCGGCGAGCGAGCGTTTCGCCAAGACGAGCGCCGCAGCGCCGTCAGCATTGGCGGATGAGGCGGCGGGCGTGATGGTGCCGTTGGCGCGGAACGCGGCTTTCAGCCCGGGGATTTTGGCGGGATCTACCTTGAGCGGATGTTCGTCATTGGAGATGATCCGGGGCCCGGCTTTCTCGGTCAGCGTGATCGGAGCTATCTCAGCCTTGAACGCGCCGCCCTCAACCGCCTTGCGGGCGCGGGTCAAGGTCTCGATCGCATACTCGTCCTGGTCCTTGCGGGTGAATTGATAGGCCTCCGCCGTGGCCTCGCCAAAGTCGCCCATCGAGCGTCCGGTCTCGTAGGCATCTTCCAGCCCGTCCATCAACATGTGGTCGATGATGCGGTCGTGGCCAGCGCGATAGCCGCCCCGCGCCTTGGCCAGCAAATAGGGCGCATTGCTCATACTCTCCATGCCGCCAGACAGAACGATCTCGGCGGAGCCCGCATTGATGATATCGTGAGCCAGCATGGTGGCCTTCATGCCGGAGCCGCAGACCTTGTTGATCGTGGTGGCGCCGGTGGCATCGGGCAATTTGGCGCCGCGCGCGGCCTGGCGTGCCGGCGCCTGGCCCTGTCCGGCCGGCAACACGTTGCCCATGAACACCTCGTCGATCCGCTCGGGCGCCAGTTTGGCTCGTTCGAGCGCAGATCCGATCACATGGGAGCCGAGCTTGTGGGCACTGAGTGGCGAGAGCTCGCCCATGAAGCGGCCGAGCGGCGTCCGGGCTGCGGAGAGGATGACGACGGGATCGGAAGCCATGGCGAATTCTCCTGTTGATCGCTGTTGTTATATGACGATAATCATATAACATGGCCGGCATTGCAATGAAATATTGCCGTCGCTTCAAAAGCGCGGTCCAGAAGCGCTGGTGGATGGGAACGGTCGTACAGCCGGTCACCGAGCAGTTTGCACGGAGGGGAGATGCGTTACGTAGGAGACCATAGGCGCCAGACCCACAGCCGGATCGTTGAAAGTGCCTCCTACGGCTTGCGTCAAAACGGTGCCGAAGGGCTTAGTGTTGTCGAATTGATGAAGCTCGCCGGTCTTACGCACGGCGGGTTCTATAACCATTTCGAGTCGCGTGCCGCGCTTGTTGGCGAGGCAATTGCGTTTGCGATGGATCAAACGGCCGAGCGGTGGAAAAAACTGGCGAACCGGAAGGCAAACGAGGATCGTTTCGAGACGTTGATCGCCGATTATCTCAGTTCCCGCCACCGCGACAATCCCAGACAAGGCTGCGCGCTTCCAGCCCTGGCCGCTGATGTCGCTCGATCGAGCCCGAGGGAGCAACGGGCGCTTGCTTCCAAGCTGGAGAAGATGATCGACATCCTGGTCGAAGTGCTTCCCGCCGAGGGTCCTCAACAGGCACGCCAAATCGCGACGAGCGCCATTGCGACGATGGTTGGATCGATCGTGCTATCGCGTGCTGTCGGCGCCGGGAAGCTTTCCGACGATATTCTCGACGCCGGACGGATGACTGTCTGCGGCCGGACTCACAAGCGACAGCGCAGAACAGCAAAGGCGATGAGCTGCGACAAACCATAATCTGGGAGGTGCCCATGACGGCCGGCAAGTGGCTCAAGACAGCCTGCAACCTGTGTTACGTAAACTGCGGCATCGAGGTCTGGGTGAATGAGGGGCGTCTCGAGAAGGTACGAGGCGACCGTTCAAACCCGAAGTCGCAAGGCTATCTGTGCAACAAGGCGGCGCGCATTCCCTACTATGCGCATCACAGGGATCGGCTCACGACCCCGCTGCGTCGTCGCGCCGATGGCGGCTTTGATGAGATCGAGTGGGACGTCGCGATCGCAGAAATCGCGGAGCGGCTTCGAGACGTCGTCGACAGGTATGGCGGCAAGAGTATTGCCCTTTATGGCGGCGGCGGGCAGGGCAACCACGCTGGCGGCGCCTACGCCAGTGGTTTGTTGCGTGCGCTGGGCTCGCGCGGCGTCTTCAACGCTCTTTCGCAGGAAAAAACCGGCGACTTCTGGGTCAATGGCCACATGTTCGGCAGCCAAACCTGCCACACCTCAGAGGACGTCCATCATTGCGATCTCTTGCTTGTCATCGGGGCAAATCCCTGGATCGCGCACGGCTTCCCCAATGCGCGCGACCATCTCAATCAGATACGCAAGGATCCCGCACGCAAGCTGGTCGTCATCGACCCCCGGCGAACCGAAACCGCAGAGATGGCGGATCTGCATCTTGCGGTTCGTCCCGGTGCGGATACGTTTCTTCTTGGCGCGCTGCTGGCCACGCTCGTCCGGTCCGACCGGATCGACCACGCGTTCATTGAGGCGCATACGATCGGCTTCGCGGAAGTGAGGCAAGCGCTATTGAATATCCCCGTTCAAGAATGGGCCGACGCCGCCGATATCTCGATCGCGCAGCTGGAGCGCTGCGCCGCGATGATCGCGGCCGCGAAGGCCATGGTGGTTCGGGTTGAACTCGGCATCCAGCAAGGCGTCAACTCGACTCTCAACTCCTATCTCGAGAAGCTCTTGATCATGCTTTCCGGCAATTTCGGCCGTGAAGGTACCAACCAATTGCATAGCTGGCTTCAGCCGCTATGGGGAAATTCTCCGAACCAGACATTCGCGCCAACCGGCGACGCCATCATTGGCGGCTTGTTGCCGCCCAACATTTTCCCCGAAGCGGTTCTCAAGGACCATCCAGACCGGTTGCGCTGCGCCTGGATCGACAGCTCCAATCCCGCCAACACCGCCGCAAACACGGAGGCGGTGGAACGCGCGCTGAAATCGCTCGAACTATGCGTCGTCGTGGACGTTGCGATGACCGAAACCGCTAGGCTCGCGCATTACGTTCTCCCGGCGTCCACACAATACGAGAAGACGGAATTCACTCTCTTTAACTACGAATTCCCGACAAACTATTTTCACGTGCGCGCTGGCGTCTTGCCGCCGCTCGCCGGCACGTTGCCAGAGCCCGAGATCTACACGCGGCTTGCCGTCGCCCTGGGGCTTCTGCCGGGTGACAATGTGCTCGCGCCGCTACGCGAAATAGCACAGCGCTCGCGACCTGAATTCGCCGCGGCCTTTCGTGCCTTCATCGCGGAAAACCCGGCGGCGGTGCCTGCCCTGGTGCTCTACCATACGCTAGGGTTCAGACTCAATTGATCCAATAAGCGACGAGAGCGGCGAGGTGGACGGCGGCCAAGAAGTTTCTGGCAAGTTTGTCGTAGCGAGTAGCAACACGCCTGAAATCCTTGAGCCGGCAGAAACAGCGCTCGATAACATTGCGCCCTTTATAGAGG
>NZ_JADPJJ010000176.1:0-19192 GCF_023073375.1 Bradyrhizobium sp. 197
GGTCGTAGGATCTGCGCGATGTCGTACTGGTGGAGGGCCTGCCGACGGCTAGTCCCGGCGGCGCCCTGAGCCGGAGCCGCTAGGCAGACCTAGGTCGAGTGTTGAGACGCACCAAGGCGCCTCTGGCGACCGCCGTCAGCTCGCCCAAGGTGCTCTGACCAGCCGCGGCCGCTTGGATCAACTGTTCCGCGATGTACTTACGGCTCTCGTGATCGCCGCACGCGGAAGTTCTCGGCACACCTCCTCAAAATGAGGTCCATGTTCGCACGCAACCGAGAGCTTATTTCGCCCATCACCTTGTTTCCCTCAAAGAAAAAAAGCACGCCAGAATGCCGCATCTACGGATGAGCACAACATGAAAGTTCCTGGAGGGTTAAAGCCGGCGGACGCGTGCGCCGACGGACAGAGGCTGCGGGTAGCGAGAGGGCCGGCGGGACGTCTCTCGGCGAAAGCTCGGGGGCTCCGTGAAAGTTGGCCGGCGAAACCGCTCCGAGACCCGAAAAGCCCTGCGGCTGATCCTGCCGTCGCAGACTAATACCTAATACCTATTTTGCCGGGTATTTGGATTTCCCTCGGCGGTAGAGATCAACAATCCGCATCCTTCAGCTTCCGATTGAGTATCGCTGGGCGGCTAAGTTTGGACAGCCGGTCGCGATTGTATGGCCGCCTTTGCAGCAAGCACATTCGACGTCCGCCATGCGCGAAGACCACTCTAGCGGCTGTTATAAGAAGCTCTGAAGCCGCCTCATGCCTCCCGCCTTTAGCCGCGCCGGAATTCAGGCGCCGAATTCCGCTGAAGTGGAGGCCTCGAACTTTCCGAGCCTCACCAACGGCGCAAAGCATCGGTTGTCACTCCGACTTTACACGAAACGGCTGGCCAATTTTTTCTCGGATTAACACTGATTGGAATGGCCATATCGATCGGCTCAGTCGTCTACATCGTCATGCTGCGAAATCTGTTAAAGCTGGAAGCTCTCTGAGGATGTGGGGTATTCGCGTCGGTCGACGGCCGATTATCTCATCAGGGGAAATGTCAAGGTCGTCGTCGTGCCGCTTTCGTTACTTTCCTGGTTGATAGCGCCTCCTATCTGCCTGGCAAGCGAGGCGATCAACTTGAGCCCAGACCCATTCTGGTGGGCGCCTTGGATCCCATGTCCGTCATCTGAGACCGTCAAGCGGGCCTCGCCGTACCCGACCCCTCCAACCAATCGGACCCTGATGGTGCCGCGGCTGGTGCCAAACGCATGCTTGATGCTGTTCATCGCAGTCTCGTTCAAGATAAGCCCGACCGGCAACGCCCGATCAATGCTCAATTCGAGTTCGTCGCATTCAACGTCGAATTCAACCTGATCAACCTGCTGGCGGATCGCGCTGCAAAGAGCCCGAATGTATTGGCCAAGCCTGACAACCTGACCTTCCTGTCGAGGGGCGAGCTGATCGTGCGCGAGAGAAATTGCGGTGATGCGATTTGCAACTTGGTCGAGGGCCCGGCGGGCCTCGGGGTCATTGTAACGGCGCTTCTGGATAGATATCGAGGATAGAACGAGCTGGAAATTGTTCTTCACACGATGCTGCATCTCGTTAAGCAAGACCTCGCGATTTTGCGCTTCAGCGAGAGCCTCTATCAGCCTAGCCTCTTGATCCGGCCGAGCCGTATAACGCAAAACAATAGCTATCAATGCAGCCGCCGCCGTTAGAAACTCAGTTGTATCCTCGCTGAAGTCGCGCGGCGTCGTGCTGTCTACTTCCAACACCCCCCATGCCGCGCCATCAATCAGAATCGGCACGTTGCTCAAGGAGACGATGCCGTGTTCCTTTAGGAAATCGGAGCGGAGGTAGTCATTGTCCTCACCAAATTCCTTGATGCTGACCGGCTCTGCTGTTTGGTAGGCTCGCCCTGGCGCAGAACGCAGGCCGATCGAGAACGTAGCTGCGCCGACCGCACCGTCCTTCCATCCGACACCGGCGAGAAGGAGGAGATCGGACGTCTCAGGACGGTATCGAAGGATCTTGACGTGATGAATCTCGACCGCGCGGGCGATCTGGACAACGATTTGGCCTAAAAATCGGTCAAAGTCGCCGGTCTCACCCGAAAGTCGTCCAATGTCGACCAGAATACGAATGTGACGCCGGAGCTTCTCCAGTACCCACTCCCCGCCTTGTTCACCGGACGCGCCCTTCATGATCCCTCAACGCTTATATCGACGAAGGGTGCCAAGACACGATCGCGCTGTCGGCTTAATTTGAGCAGCGAAGTTCGAACGGCACAGGTCAAGTTCATCTTGTTGGAACTGACGTACCTACTGTCCGTTTCGCAGTGCCCCGGCGCGCATTGCACACCGACGACCAGCGCGGACTGATCGGGAAGCTCCGCAAGCTGAATAGGCCGCATCTTAACTTGTGACATGGCCGATTCGGTGAAAAGCTGGCCTATGCTTGAGTCCGTGCACGATCCCCATCGACGAAGCCTGCCAGCTGAGAGATCAGCGGCAAGAGCTTGTGCAAACGGCCGAGGTCGTGCGGAGTGCTTGCCGACTAGCCATTCTCGAAAGCGCTAGCATGCGCGCAGAACTCAGAGCTTATCGGAACGACAACGAGTAAGGCCGGCTTTATCGGCGGCCTCCATTTTATTCCAGCGCTGGATTGAGCCCGGCTCGCGGGACGCTATTGCGCTCCCGTTTGCGGCTGTGGACCTACTGAACCAACGTCAGAAGCCGCCCAGCATTCAATGTCACCGCTGCGGCGCGAATCTTAGGCTCTTCCACAGACTTTTCGAGGCTCGGCAGGGGCGGCACGGCTTACGCCCACAAGGCACGTGCGCTGCCCGACGCACTACCGGAGGTGGCCGTAATCCTTCTCGCAAAACCTATTTGGCGTACCAGATGATAGGGCCCTACCCAGAAGGTGGAAAGCTTCTTCCGGGGAGTTTCGGACCATTGAGATCGGACCTGCCGCGACAGCGAAGATGGATGTGACGAAGGCGCAACGGGACTCAGGACTAACCTGGCTTGTCCGGTTATCTGGGTTGGCCGGCCAACCCAGGACCTGTGAAGGAGGAGTTCGGATGGCAGCATCCCTTGAGATCGCAATCCTTCTCTATCAGGGGGTGACGGCGCTCGATGCGGTCGGCCCCTGGGAAGTGCTGTCGCGCCTCCCCGGTGCGAAGGTGCGGTTCGTCGGCAAGGAAGTCGGACCTGTCGTCGCGGAAGGCGGCAGGCTTCTGCTCGGAGCCACCCACTCGATCGCGGAGACAACCGCTCCAGACGTGGTGGTTGTTCCCGGAGGCTCGACAACGCCGGGCCAGATGGTCGACGACGAGGTCCTCGAGTGGCTGCGTAAGGTGCACCGGAGGGCCAGGTGGACCGCCTCGGTCTGCACCGGGGCACTGATCCTTGGCGCGGCGGGAATCCTGAAAGGGCAGCCCGCGACCACGCATTGGTACAAGATGGGCGTGCTCCGGACCATGGGTGCGAAGCCCAGGCCCGACGAGCGCGTCGTGCGCTCCGGGAAGGTCGTTACGGCGGCCGGCGTGTCGGCCGGCATCGACCTGGCGCTATGGCTGGCCGGCGAGATCGCCGGGGCCGAACAGGCTGAGGCTATTCAACTGGTTATCGAATACGATCCGCGTCCGCCCTTCAATGCCGGTCACATGAGCAAGGCCTCCAAAGAGGTACAGCGCCTGGCCAAAAAAATGATGGACGACAGCATCCCCGCCGACCAGCGCCGGCTCGTTCCCACGATCGCTTGGAATCGGTTCATCGACCTCATCCGCACAGGGCGATAGTGCCCCGACCGGAGGTGCCGGCGGGAAGTGCCTTACCGACGTTCGTCCCTGCGTAGGTGCGTCTCGGGCCGACGATTGGCGAATTGACTGCTCCCAGCCCATCGGTGAAATGTGCACCAGCATTTCTCCTGATTTTTGCTTGGTGCGATCGCAAGAAAAAGTGAACGCTTCGTCCTTTCCTCCGTTGAGGCGGGTGGCCTACCCGTCGTGAACTGCGGATGCCGTTTTGATAAAGAATGCGATAGGATGCACCTGAGCAACTCTCCCGGCCCCGCAGAAAGATCGACCATTCTTCTGGTGGAGGACGAAGATCTTCTCCGCGAGATGCTGGAGGAGACCTTAGTCGAGGCAGGTTATGGCGTCCTAAGCGCCGCATCCGGCGAGGCGGCGGCCGATCTGCTAGTCGGAGCGCCTCTGCCGCGGGCACTCGTCACCGACGTCAACCTGGGTCGCGCTGGGATCGATGGGTGGGCGCTCGCCCGCCTCGCACGGGAACACGATCCAAGCTGCGCGATCCTCTACGTCTCTGGCGGCAGCGCTCATCGCTGGGCCTCCAACGGCGTGCCGCGCAGCATCATCCTGCCCAAGCCCTTCGCGCCGGCGCAGTTGGTCGAGGCTCTGTCGGATCTCCTGATCCGGAACTCCCGATCCCTGCCCGCCCGAAAAAGGGTTCCGCTCAAGTTGACGCTAGGCTTGTCAAAAGAATGATAATCGCCTGAAGCGAAGGAGAATCGGGTGTCAGTCGAATTCCGCAACAACGTGCAGGTCCGCGGCCGAGGCGAGCGGGCCATGATGTTCGCTCATGGATTCGGATGCGACCAGAACATGTGGCGCTTCGTGGCTCCGGCCTTCGAGTCGGATTTCAGCACGGTGCTGTTCGACCACGTCGGAGCGGGACGCTCAGACCTCACCGCTTATGATCGCCAGAGGTATTCCAAATTGTCCGGCTATGCCGACGACGTCGTCGAGATTGGGCAAGCGCTGGGGCTGAAGGGCGCGGTCTTCGTAGGGCACTCCGTCAGCGCAATGATCGGGGTCTTGGCCGCGGTCAAGGACCCCACGCTGTTCGAAAGCCTCATCCTTGTGGGGCCTTCGGCGCGCTACATCGACGATGGCGACTATTTCGGCGGCTTCAGCGCCCAGCAGATCGAGGAGCTTCTTTCTTTTCTGGAGGAGAACCACATGGGCTGGTCGGCGCAGATGGCGCCCGCCATCATGGGCAACCCCGACCGTCCCGAACTCGGCGAGGAGCTGACCAACAGCTTCTGCCGTACGGATCCCGCGATCGCCAAGGAGTTCGCCCGGGTCACGTTCCTGTCCGACAATCGCGCGGACCTGGCCAAGGTCAACGCTCGCACGCTGATCCTCCAGTGCAGCGAAGACATCATCGCCGGGCAACAGGTGGGTGCGTACGTCCAGCGCAACATCCCGAACAGCAAAATGGTGGTTCTGAAGGCAACCGGCCATTGTCCCAACCTGAGCGCGCCAGACGAAGTCGTGGCCTCCATCCGAGAATTCGTCTGAGTGAACAACAATCATCCCGCCGACAGCGATTTCGAAGACCTCTACGAAAACGCACCCTGCGGGTACCTGTCCGTTCGTCCGGACGGTCGCATCGATCGCGCCAATCGGACTTTGGCGGACTGGATGGGCTACCCACCCGATGACCTTCCCGGGATGCGGCTGAGCGACTTGCTCAACATGGCGGGACGCATATTCCTCGAGACCCATGTCGCGCCGCTGCTGCGGATGCAGGGCTTCTTCGACGAGTTCGCTCTCGATCTCCTGACTAAAAACGGAACGCGGCTGCCTGCGATCGCCAACGCCCGCGAGCGGCGTACCGACACAGACGCGCTTCTGTTCACCCGCCTCACGATCATGCGCGCGGCGGACCGGCGTCGCTACGAGCGCGAGCTCATCGACGCCCGCAAGCAAAGCGATGAGCTCAAAACTGTGCTCGAAGAACGTCTGCGCCAGGAGCGCGAGAACGCGGAGCTGCGTGAGCAGTTCATCGCCGTGCTCGGTCACGACTTACGCAATCCTCTCGCATCGATCGCAGCCGGTGCACGGCTGATGCTCAAGGCCAAGACTCCGGAAGACGCGCTGCGGCTAGAGGCCATGATGCAGAGCAGCGTGGGCCGCATGGCCAAGATGATCGAAAGCGTCATGGATCTGGCGCGCGGCCGCCTCGGAGGAGGCATCTCGCTGTCTAAGGCCATCACCGCCGTCGAACCCGTGCTGGACCAGGTTGTGGCCGAATTGGTCGCGGCCCATCCGGAGCGCCGCATCGAGACCAATTTCGAGGTCGAGAGGCCGGTCTTCTGCGATCCGGCCCGCATCGCCCAGTTGTTCTCGAACCTGCTCGGCAACGCGATCAGCCACGGCGCGCCAGACCGGCCCGTGCGGGTCGAAGCTACCGCCAAAGCAGAGATGTTCGAACTCTCGGTGGCTAATGGAGGCGCGGCTATTCCGGAGGAGGCTCGCAAGCGCCTGTTTCAGCCGTTCTACCGAGGAAAGGCGCACGGCCCTTCGCAAGGACTGGGACTTGGTCTGTACATCGCGTCCGAAATAGCGAAGGCACACGGAGGTTCAATCAACGTTGACTCGACCGACACAGAAACCAAGTTCACGTTGCGAATGCCCCTTGGAGGCGATGGCTCGCTCCGGCCGCATTCCGCGCCATAAAGCGAGCGGTCTTCGGCGGGCATCGTTCACAAAATGTGATCGAGGCAGGGCGGCGAATCCAAGGCAGCAATCGGCGTGCATCGAGCATTAGGAACGCGCGCGGGCTTCTCGGCATCTTCCATTGCCATTTCGTCGTCACTGCCGCCTTTCAAGAATGAACGAGCGATTGTCGTGACTGGTTCTCATTACCTCAGGATTTATCGGCGGCGGGCGTGCGGGACTTTCTACCGAAGCTGTCAGGAGGAGAGGCGGAGAAAGGGCTTGCGCCTGCTCCGCGGCTGGCTCACTGCGCAGCAGCGCGCACAGTTCGATCGGAAATGCTATTTCGAAGTGGTCGGGTGCGATACGGGTACGCGCTATCGCATCCGTCGGGGCACGTCGGCCAATGTCCGCGAGATTGATGCATCCGGCCGGCTGGGAATGGGATGGTGCTTTGTACCGGTTGGCGAGCTCGTCGAGGGAGACGTGATGCTCGTGCAAAAGATAGCCTTCGAGACGAGCGAACTTGAGACGCTGGCGATCGCCAAGAACTTCTATGGATGGTGATTGTCGGCGGTCTGAGACGCTCCGTTCACCAGCGTATCGCCGATGCGTGGCGCAACCACGTTCCATGTTCACTTGTGCACAAAGTGTCTAATCGTTAAATCACGGTTGCTGTACCAACGATCGCGCTACCCGCCAACAGCAGGAGTTGCGCCGTGGCCTATAACAAACCTTTCAATATTGCCATCATCGGAGCTGGCGCAACAAAGCTGTCGGTGGTCGCTCTCGATCTGGAAAATGCGGATGAGGCGTGCGCGCTTGCGAAGCGGATGGCTGAGATGACTGGGCGAACTGTCACCGTTCGCGATGCACATGGCGAGGTCCTCGGCATTTTTCCGGAAGCCAAGAAGAACTAGGAACAGCCAACGGCAATCGGTGTACCTGATGCCGACGCTCTTTCGACTCCAGTAATGAGGGCGCGCCCGTCCGGACGGGCATGGTGATGCATTGAACGAAGTCGACAGGGGTGAACAGCATCCTTGACGTAAGCGAGCCAGAGAGCACGCAAGGCGACGTACTTAAAGAGTCTCCGATCAGCAGCAGAGCCGAACTTCAATCGCGGCACCTTGCCAGCTTGAAAGCATCAGCTTCATTCCTCTCGCTCCGATGATGGGAGCGGGAGTCGGATTCATCAGCTATTGAGGAACCGTACTACGCAGCGCGATGCTGAAGAAGCCATCCGTGAAGAGCGCCACGCTATCGAAGTCCTCAACCGTACTGGTTCGGCCTTTCTTGCCGGCGATGGCATCAGCATTCCGTGCCGCGCGGGGCGTGTACTCATGGCATGGATGTCCGCTTCTGACGGCCGATCGGAAACGTCACATTGAGTCAGACCCTCACCGTGACCCGCAACGGACATTGTTCTCACCCCATACTGAGGGGACGCCAATCGGCATTTAAAGAAGGCCGACCGGTCATCCCGGCAAGGCCGTGCACGCCGTCAGGATGGAGACGCGTTTCCATTCTGGTGCAGATAAGCTGCATCAAATCCGCCCTCAATGAGGACTTTCTCGACGTCGATGAGCCTGACCATCTTATTCTGCAAATCAAGAACGCCATCTGCGCGCAGACCCTGAAGAACGCGATTGACGTGGACTACGCTCAACCCAAGCGCCTCCCCTAATTCGGATTGCGTAACAGGAAACTCGAACTCGTCATCGCCGACGAGTCCGACCGCCGCCAAGCGTTCGCGCATTTCGGCGAGAAGATGCGCCATACGGGCCGGTGCTTGGCGCACCGCGACGTTGACGATCCACTCTCGGAAGATTGCGGCATCGATCAGCGTCTCGCACCAGAAAGCGCGCGCGACTGCGGGCCGTTGCTCGATCAGCGCCGAAAGAGCGGAATGCTCGACGAAGCCCAGTGTCGCCGCAGACATTGTAGCGAGATCATGGTCCATGACCTTGAGAAAAAGGCTCTGTAGGTCCGGAATGTCTCCCGGAATGTGGAAGGACAGGATCTGACGCTTGCCGTTCTCGGCAATCTTAGACCGGCAGAGGAAGCCACTCAGGACCAAACAGCTACGTTTCGGGCAGTCGCCTTCGCGAATGACGTAAGTGTCCGCTGTCAACCGCCTTACATCGACGGGCAGCGCCTCAATCGCGGCGGCGTCCTCGTCGGACAGCCGAGTGTTCGCACGCAATCGTCGGATCAGGATTTCTGTGGGATGCATGATGAGTCTCCTGATGGCCGAGGGCAAGACCATCCGTTGAGGTCGATTCACAGATGCCAAGAACACCTAATCCAAGTTGCAGGGCCAGGTGCAATTCGGACGCTACGACGAAAAGCCGAATCTCTCCGGAGTAAGGAACGAGTAATAGGTCCGAGCGGTCCTCATATCCTCTTATTCAGTTTAAGGAGATGAACTGACCGTGCGATTGCTTCCTGGCTATACGCGACGAGTTCGGTTGTTGTCGAAAGCGTCTCCTTCGTGTGTTGAATACGTTCGGATGTATTCGTCATGCAGCGCACAATTTCCCGCCTAAGGCAGTCCATGCGCGCGTAGAAAGCGCTATTTTTGGCAAGTTTGATCCGATGCCGGGATGAACTCTGCCCGAATCAGGCCGCCTTGACCGTCGATGGAGGGATTCAGTTGATCTTGGGTGAATCGCGCCATAGAGCGCACTATCGGACTAGGGCACGAGCACGACACTAAACTAGATCAAGGTCACGATTGTGCAATTGAGGTACAGGAGGCACCAAAAGTGTCGTCCGGCGTTCTCCCCGCGGAGGAAACCCATGGACAGCCCGCTAATCAGGAAACTGGAGCAGTTCGCGCCGTTCAGTGACGAAGACCGTCAATTGCTGAACCGTATTAGCTGTGAGCGGCAGCGACAGTATGGTCCGGGACAGGACATCATAAGGGAGGGGGAGCATTCTTCTGATATCCACCTCGTCATCACCGGCTTGGCATGCCGCTACAAACACCTTGAAGATGGCGCCCGTCAGATTATGGCGTTCCTGGTGCCCGGCGATCCCTGCGATTCGGAAATCTTCATCCTCGATGAAATGGATCACAGTATCGGGACATTAACGCCGAGCCTCGTCGCATCCATCTCCGGCGAAATCATGAAGGATCTCCTTCTCAATCGACCAAGCATCGCGCTGGCGTTCTGGTGGAACACCTTGCAGGACGAAGGCGTCCTGCGTGAACGCATCATCGATGTGGGCCGTCGCGACGCATACGCGCGAATCGCGTTTCTGACCTACGAAATATTCCTTCGGATGCGCGCCTTCGGAGTGGTGGACGACCAAAAGTTCGAATTTCCCGTGACTCAGACGGATCTGGCCGACGCGACCGGCCTCACACCAGTGTATGTGAACCGAATGCTGGGACGCCTCCGTCAGGAGAATCTGATCAGCATTGAGGGAAATACCTGGACGGTGTGTGATCCTGCCGGGCTGCGCAATGCGGCACGTTTCGAAAGCAATTATCTGCACCTCGATCGGGCAAAACGGGAGCCTGACAGCGAACCCGCCAAGCGAATGCGTGGGCTGATCTGATGTCTACTTTTCTGGATGCGCGGTCGTCTCCCGCTGAGGGCACTCCGATCAACCTGACGGAGATCGCGTCAGGTATGAGCTGGAGGGAAGCGTGCGAAACCTTGCGCGTTTGCTACAGGTCCGAAGCGTCTTCTCTCAGCATCCTGCCTTTTGACCGCGTTGAAAGCGGAGCACCCGACGACGGTTCCGCTGATGCCATCTATATTATCGTTTCGGGCTATGGGAGTTTGCGCCTGGACGGCAAAGAGATGGAATGCACGGCCGGCGATTTGCTGTTCATCCCGCGGGGCCACCCGCATCGCTTTGAACGCACGGATGGAGAGATCCGGATTTGGAAGATCAGTCTCGCCCGAGATTCTGCTGACAAGTCCTAGCTCGGTCACACATAGCCGTCGCGCCGCCTGCAGAGCGCTCGGCCTATCGAGTTCCGGTAATGCGCATCGCATCGTCCGCGCGTGGAGATTCCGACGCTGCAGCGGGCCAGCCTCTCGACGGCCTGGCGGAGATTATAGATTATGATGTCGCGCACCCGGCGTGCAGCGACCCTAGCCGGTCCGGGGGCTCCTCGCTTCACATGGCGAGACCAAGGTTTGTGCTTCGCGAGCGCGGCCGAGAAGATAAGCCGAGTATATTCGACGATCTCGTCAGCCTCCCGAGCAGGGTGAGCGGCGTATCGAGCCCAAGCGCTTGGGCGGCCTTGAGGTTGACGATCAATTTCGAGCTTGTCGGATCGTTGGCCCGGCAGATCGGCCGGCTTTTCACCTTTGAGGGTCCGGCCAGCATAGATCCCCGATTTGTTTGGTGGCGAAGCCTCCCAGGAGGCTCATCGAGCGGCGCCGACGCGCTTACCGTCGGCGCGGGTCCGAACTCCGCAGCTCTAGATTTGCAGGAGCCCAACATTTTAGCCTTGCCCTTCATGTCACCTCATTTGATAGCACTTGCGTTCGCCCTCCAGTTGCGGTTGAGTTAGCGTTTCAGGATTACAGGTCCAAATGGCCATCCATTTGATTGTGGCAAAAATTCTCAGAGACGAAGTTGCATCGCTTGGCATCCAGTCATCCGCCAAAGGCTCGGAGGCGATCGCCGCTCGTATCTTTGAACGGATCACCGATCTTGAGTTAGAGCTGGCCGCGCGCAACTTCAACATCATCACGAGCCGCGAGCCGACGTGACGCGTCGAAGGGCTACGTCTGCTTACGATCCGCTACGGCGGAAGCTGGGAAGCATGCGGGGGCAAGCTGTTCGGCTGACATTTCCCGAAATCGAAGAGATTCTTGGAAGGCCGTTACCTGCCTCCGCGTATAAGTTCAGCGCGTGGTGGGGAAATGAAAGCTCGCGAAAAGCTGGTCACACGCAAGCTTTGGCGTGGCTGGACGCTGGGTTCACGGCCAGGGTATCTCTGAAGCAGCGAGCGGTTGAATTTCGTCAAACTGGTCCTTGCGCGCGCCCACCAGTCACGGATTCTTAGCGCGGGAGGACTCGCAATGATGACAAAAGTTCTGCGTGATGACCGTGCAGCAGGATAACTGCTTGGCTTAGTGCCTTAGAATTCGGTGGAGCATACGCTAAGCTCCTAGCCCGCATCTACTCGACCATTGAGTAGTGCGGGCCGAATTTGGATGCAATCAGCTGATCATGAACCTCCCTCGCCGCTCATGATCTACCCAAAACGCTTCAGCTTCAGCCCTCAAATCGCATCACTGTTCTATTCGAGCGAAATTGTTCGGACCTGTTTTGATGCGGGTGCCTGGCGGATAGATTTTTTCGAATTGGCCCGTAACCTCGTGGCGCTTCTGCTGCTGCTCTTAGCGGTAGGCTCTCGTGGCCGCTCGGTTCTCTCAGTCTTTGTCATGCTGCTAGCTAACGAGGAGGAAGACATACTGAAATTCTCTCTGAGCAGGCCTCGGAACAACGCGCGAGCAACAGTGCGTCTGGGTGGAAAAGATCGGCCGCGTGTGAACAAGGGCGCGTAACGCATGAAGCACGGACGCCATGGAGGTCCGCTATGCCCCTGATAGCGGCGCAAAAGCGAACGTTGCAGACTTTCCGCGTTGGGCCATTAGCAGCGATCGGAGTAGCTCAAGGGACGTGGCAATCTCATCCTTACACCGGCTTTTCTCCCGACCGACGACGATCCTTGAGCTAACTCACTATCCTCGCGAGCTTCCAGCGTTTGACAAGGGTGGTTTGTTAGCTTCATCACAAAACACGAAAGACGCATCTGTCCGCCCAATCAATTGCACACTTCTCTCATGCGGCCATTAATTCCAGCAGAGTTGCTCGTCGAGGGGTCCGCAACGAGCTTGCATCCATGACTGACGGGTCGGCAGCCAGCTTGGTTGCAAAGCATTTGACCGGATGACTGCTGCTTCATGGGTGCCGTCTCATCCTTCTTCCGTTCCGTATCCCGCTTCTTGATCTGTTCGCGCGTCGCAGCCGGTTTCTTGTCCTGAACCTTCTCGCATTCGTTGTCGTCATTAAGGCGAGAACCCGCGCGGCAGGTGATCTTGACGCACTCGTCGCCGTCCGCCTTGAAGCCGCGCTCACAGATCAGCGGGCAAACCCGGATCGGCTTGGCCTTGATCGCGTCGAGCGCCTCAAAGCTGGCAGACTTGCTGTCGAGCTTTGTCCCGGCATACTTGTTGAACGATGTCAGGGAGCGCTGCGATGACGCATTCCAATCACCGTCGGCTGCCGCTGTCAGACATCCGACCCGTCGCAGTTCTGACTGAAGCTGCTTCGCCGTCTCCTGAGAGGACAGGTTGGGCTGTGATGCTGCCGGAGCGAGGGTTGCGATCTTTTGTTCGCTCTCCACCTGCACCTTCTTATCCGCGGCCTGTTTGGCGGCCAACTCGGCGGCCGCCTTTTCGCCAGCGATCTTATCGGCGAGCGCCTTCTCAGCTACCTGCTTCTCAGCGAAGGCCTTCGAGACCGCGGCTTCCGCTTCCTTGCGCCGCTGCTCGGCAGCGGTTGCTTTCGCTTCCTCGGCCTGCCTAGCCTTCTCTGCCGCGAGCTTTGCAGTCTCGGCGGTCTTGGCTGCGGCCGCCGCTTTGTCCTGCTCGGCCTTGTTGGCGCGCTCGGCCGCAAGACGAGCCTTTTCGTCCTCGGCCTTTTTGGACTTGTCCACAGCGGCCTCCCGCGCCTCTTCAGCCGCAATTCTGCTCAGTTGCCCCTTGGCGAGGCTGGCGTAAAAGCCGTCGGGATATTGAGCTAGGAAGGCCGCCCAGACCTCGCGCGAGCCTAACTGGAGCGCCAGCTCGTAGTCGCGGCGGATCGCGTCTTGTGGATTCGCCTGCGGCCCGACGGCGGCCGGCTTGGCCGGAATCAAAGGAACATCATCGCCGCCAAGCGAGCCATAAACATAAGGCTCCTGCTTGTAACCGGTATTCTTGAGGACATCGTCGCGGACGAAGCCGAACGCCTTGCGTAAATCTAGCCCCGGCGTAGGGAGACGCTCAATGAGGGCGGCGGCGAATGGGCTATTCTTGGAATCGCCGTCCGAGGCTGTCGATCCCGCCTTCGCTGCGAACGCGATCATAGTGTTCGGGCTGGCCGGCTCGATCTTGGCGAGGCCACGACCGATCGCGCGCGAGGCAACGGTGCGCTTCATCGTCTTAGCAAAAGGGTTGTCTCGGCAGGCATCGAGGATCACAAGCCGTAACTGCTTGGCAGGCTCGACCGTCACCAGCACCCTGTCGAGTTGAAATGCTTCGTCATAGACGTCGGTATCAGTTTCCAGAACCGCATCCGTTGGAATGAGATAATTGTTCCCGTCCAGTTCGATGCCATGACCAGCGTAGTAGACGACGGCAACATCGGCATCGCGTGTACGACTGCCGAACTCACGTAGCGCCTTGCGCATCTCGACGACGCTAAGGTCCAACTTGACATCGACCAGGTCGAACCCGGCCTTCCTGAGCATGCCGCCAACCAACGCCGCATCGTTCGTCGGATTGGAAAGCCGGGGCACGCTCTTATAGGCGGAGTTTCCGATCACTAGCGCAACGCGGCGCTCGGCATGCGCCGAGCCGCAGGTCAGGATGAAAAAGAACAATGAAAACCAGCGAAACGCGCCCATCGTAGCCCCGAGCAATATGTGCGCAGCGTATGTACAGCCTGCCAAAACGCAAGCTTCTGTTTTGTGACGTTGATCACGCTTATGGTCTGGGTGGTTGTCCGAACGTCTGCAACGGGTCACAGGCTGGCTTCCGCACCGACTTCAGTTAAAGTCGGCTTATCTCCTGAAGGCAGATATACCGGCCCTGAAAAGCGAAGGTCGGCAACGGGGCACGAGCAGAAGTCGGATCTAAGGGGCCGCCAATGGGGCCCTTTATCATGCGATATTGCGCGTGGCGGGGACCCAGGTGATCCTGAGCGCCATGGAGAACGATGAACGCCGCGCCCGCGACGAGGCCAAAGAAGCTGTGCGGAAGATACGACTGGAGCCGGAACTGCTTAGGTCCGCCATCGCTGAGACGCGAAAGCGAATGGCGTTAATTCATCAGGCCCGGGAGCTCCGCTGTAGCTCGCGTTGATCGGCGGCATATTGCTCAGCGACTGGGCGAGCTTCAGCGGTACGTCGGACTTCCTCAGCGCTCCGCGCGAGATCGTCGTAGTTCTTAGCAACGGTGCGAAGAACATCCGCGTTTCGGGATGGGCGCAGTTGTTTGCCTTGGCCCGCAATTCCTCGGCGCGGTCTCGCTAGTACTTCGGAGAGTGCATTTCCTCGATGCCCATGACCAATCCCCTAATTGAACCGGTCGTGCTATTAACGAATGTTAAGGTCAGCCTGTTCTGGACGCACGCCAAAATAGCGTAAAGGAAACTAGGCGACTGCTGAGCCGGCCTCAATCCGCGGACGGCAATACGGCCACGCAACGGGCGCGGTCCAAGATTTGAATAGGACGCCATCCACGTATTGCTTCGCTTGGGTAACGGCAGCGTCATCGTCTTCGCAATCGACGATAAGGGGGGGCCCTGAATGTGCCCATCTTTGTCAAACCGATAAAGGCGATATTCCGCCATAGCCGGGACTCATGCGCGCTGATGTGCGCATCCTCTACTCAGAGTTCCGTCCGAGGGGAATTCCTGTAGCCTGAATGAGAGGCCTGCAACGAAGGGGGCTTACTTCATTTTTCGAGACCCAATGCTGATGAAGTAGATCGGTTTGCCGGCTTCGTCCATTACCTCTAGGCTCCATTCTTCGCCCGGCCGAAACTTGCCATCGACGTCCCTGAACAGAGCGCCTGCGAAGGTCGTGGCCTCCCGCCATGCTGCTTCGTCATCCGGCAACTCTTCGCCTTGCTCGTCCTTGCTTGGCGCAATGTTGTGGACGTGGAAGAAATATCTCGGCATGCTCGAAGAATGCGAACCAGACGCGCCGGTTCCTATGGTGCCTCATGACGCCGGAAGAATACCTAAAACTGGCGGAGCGATACCGGGAGGCGTTTGAAACGGCCAAGGACGCCTTCACGCCACCACCTGGAAGCCATGGAACGTAGCTACCGAACCTTGGCCGATCGCGAGCGGGCGTTGCTCAAGTCGGGTCGGCTTTCTGATGCCTTGGACAAGCTGGGCGATGGCGACAAAGCAAATAGGCCACTGCTGAAACCACGAGGCAACGTTAGAACTGATCGTCAACACGGAATTAGCGGGGTCATGGTCCGCTTTGGGTCTTTGTTGTGTAAAAACGCTGTTGCATGACGCATACCGTCCTAGGCGAACTCAGGCTACCGCGGTCCAGTCAATTGGGCAATTTTTACGAGCCACTCGACCAGAACTCACCATGACGCAATGTCGAGGCTCCTTTTTAGGGCCCCCATGAACCGCAATGGGGCGCGCCAGCGCCCGTCACGCCCTCACCGCCGCCAGCAGCGGTTTCATCCCGACATTGTTCAGCACACTTGTCAGATTGTAGCCGATCACGCACAGCGCCGTCTCGGTCGCAACTTTCGGCAGCGTCATGCACAAGACGTGCGCCGCGCCCATGCGCATCTCCAGTGTGCCGAACGGATGCTCGACGGGTCTCGCGGCGTGCGCGCATGGCGTTTGGATTTTTGTCGAGCTGCGCCTGAGCGCGCTCGAGAACGTCGTCCTCATGCACCCATCGCCTGATACGGCGTTGCGGGCTCGGCGTGCACTTCGATTTGAGTGAACAGGTTTCAGAGGCGTTCGTCCAGAGTTGCGCGGCTTCTGGTCGTGTTCCTGGCTTGCGAGCAAGCCGATCTTGCGGCACACCTCGACGAAGAGCGCGCGGCCCCGCCGCTATGCCGAGCGGCGCTCGCGCGCAGTCCGCCGCCTTTTCCCGCGACGCCCCCCGCGATCATTGGTACGGAAGTTAGAGCCGGCAAGGGGTGGGAACTGGCTCGCCAGCGGTCGATCTATCAGATCATCAAGCGTGCGCCCCGGAACGGCAGCCGTCGGACGCTCCAAGGCGGCCAGGAAGGTTCTCCCCGCCTCCGTAACACGCCACGCGCCTGGCTCTCGCGTGACCAGCTTCTGGCCGAAGATGTTGATGGTTGATGGTGCCCGCTCTGCCAGAGCCTTCATCCGCTGCAACCACTCGGGGCCACTCGAATAGTACACGGCCAGATACTGCTTGACGGCATCGAGGCTGGCTTGACCGTCGGGCTGGCCATCCAAAAGCTTGAGGATCGACACTGCTAAACTCACAGCACACCTGCCCCAACGCAACAACTTAAAATACTATACTAACTTACGCCGCATCCGAGAGCTGTCCAGAATCTTTAGCAAAGGCTCATTTCCCGCTGCGACCTCAACCGTGCCGGCTGGGTTTTTTCATCTGAATCAAAGGGGCCGCCTTTCGGCGACCCCTGCCGGTCGCAATCTTGTTCGGGATGAAATACCAGCCCCGGCATCCACATCATACCGGGCCAAGCCTAATGCGCTATCTCGGAGAACTACTGAGTGTAAGGCTGACCTATTTAAGGCCGCCAGCTTAAGTTTAATTCGGATTATTAGGATTTCGGTGCCGGACGCGTTTAGGCTTGGTGATGGGTCGACCTTGGTGCAAGCCAAGTAGATGCAGCAACGTTGTGCGCCCAGCGATCGCATCCGCAGAAGTGCGCCACGTCCCAACCAACGCGGTGTCGGCTGTGGGTTCGAAGGCGGCAGTCGGTACCGGAGGCGAGGACTTCTGCTCTACCCCCGACTCCAGACCTGCCGATGCACTCGCGCCAAGCGATCCCATCGTCCCGGCCTAACCGACGGCTGACCGCTCGCCGAGGAGTCGATGACATCGCGCGAGCGAGCGAATTGTCGCGGCAGGCGGCCAGGATATCAGCCGAAGTTGGAGCACTGTCCTAATTCCCCTTTGCGAGACGAAAAGGGCCTTAGGCGGGCGGTGGCTAGGGCTTTCACGGGGAAGACAGTGCATTTCATGTCGGGACAGACGCGGGGATAGAAGGCGTCCTCGGATTCAAGATCAAAGCCGACTGTACTAATTTCGGAAAACGGTCGTTCGATTGGGACAGTACCGGGCAGCGGGTGCTGTTCCAATTGGGACACCCGAGAGATCGAACAAGGACCGCGCACGTTCACATCGGCTAATGTTTGGCAATCAGGTCCACCCTTGAAAGCTGGCCTCTAAAGCCAGGTAATCGCAAACCTGCTTTGGTGTCCTGAAAAAGCCCCGGCCGCCCGGCCAGGAGACTTCTACCTATCGTCTTCCTCCGCAATATCCGTGAAGCTTCACCCAAGGCGTGAAGCTACGTTCAGCGATCTAGCGAGCTGCGAACCGGCTCGACGTCTTGAAACGAAAGGTCTGCCGCGCCGCCATGGCGCTTTGGTCATCAATACTCACGCAAAGTAGGCGAAACGGCGCGGCCGGTTTCGATGATATTTCCGGGCAATCACGGTTCCACGATACCGGTGTGACCCAGATGAACAATTCAATGTTAACAATTTTAGCGCGTAATTCCTATCATTGAACAACTTTTTTTTGACGATTAAGGCCCGCCAATGACGGCAATTTCTGCAGCCGATCTTATTGTCGAGTTGGATGCCACCATCGCTGGGAGCTCATCTGAACGTTGTGTTCGGATGCTTCGGCGCACCGTCGAGCTGCTTGTTGCCGGCAACGGCCGGTTGCAAGAGCCGCACCTTGACCTGCTCGACGACGTTCTTGTTCGTCTGATCGCTCGGATTGCCCCCTCCACACTTGTCGAGCTCAGTACAGCTCTTGCAGACCTGCGGACGGCTCCGAAAAAGACGTTGCGGCGGCTTGCCTCATGCGAAGACGTCGCGATCGCGGTTCCCGTTCTGCGCCAATCCCCGGCGCTGACGCCGGGGGATCTTATGGAGATCGCGGCGTCCAGCAGCGAGAGTCACCTCCTCGCCATTGCTGACAGGCACGAGATCGAAAATGCCGTGACCGACGTGCTGTTGCAGCGCGGCAGCAGCAAGGTTTGTCTGGCGATTATCGGAAATCCAGCGGCGGGATTTTCCGACGCCGGCTATTCCATCTTGATCGGCAAGGCCGAGCAGGATGACGAGATCACCAAGGCTCTGGCGTTGAGGCCAGGCACACCGGACATGGTTGTCCGCGCGCTGCTATCGGCATCTCCACGACCAGCAACCCTCACGAACGCCGACGCGCGTCCCTGCGCTTTTTCAGGGGCAACCACGTCCTCCGAAATGCCGGTGACGGTGAAGCGCCTTTGGGACACAGAGTACGCTGCTGCGAGGCCGGAGATCGTATCGCTGAACCGCGCCGGCAAGCTGAACGACTCGACCGTCAATCGGTTCGTGATCCGGAACGAGACCGCCAATCTGTACACTGCGCTGTCGGTGCTGTCCGGAGCACCCGTCGAGGTCGTCGAGCACGTAATGGCGGAGCCCGATTGCGAAGGCGTGGTGATGGCGTGTCGGGCGTCGCGCCTGAATTGGCAGACGACGCAGGCCATCCTCAACAATCGCGGCCCGCGCCTTTCACTGACCGAACGCGAACGAGCTCAGGAGCTGTTTGAAAAGCTTCATCTGTCGACCAGCCAATGGTCCGTTCGTTGGGGAGCAATCTCTGCGGGCGCCGACGATCGCACTGCAAAATCGAGAGCGGGCCGATGAAATTCGATGGTCGCAAGGCATCTCGGGTGCGGATGGACCACAGGCAGGCCGTCAACCTGATGGGCTCCGACGGCACTTGGCGGCGAAGCTGCG
>NZ_JADPJJ010000097.1:0-19037 GCF_023073375.1 Bradyrhizobium sp. 197
TGCGGCGCTGCGCTAGCGCAGCGCCGCAGCCGACCAAATCATGAACCAGTGTCACCCATCCATCCGGGCTGTTCTGTTACCCATCCATCCGCTGGACAATCAGCGCTCCACGCGATATGCGGCGACCTGCGCCTTCAACTCGTCCAGCGATGCAAGTGATGCCTTCGGATCGACCCGATATTCCCCACGCGCCAGCCATTTCAACACCTTCGCATCAACGACCGGCGAATGGTGGATGACGTCGCCGTAATTGTTGAGGTCGTGCGTGACTTCCTTGATCGCGCGGAAATCGTAAAGGCGAACGTTGGGAAGCTGCGTGAGGCGCTCCGCCACGCGCGCCGTGAGATCGGTGACGATCTTCAGCGTCGCAGGCGAGGCATCGCGCATCGCGACGAATTGCAGGATCGAATAGGGCGGGAAGTAGATGTCGAAGGTCACGTCTGGATGGCGCGTGATCAGGCCGACGGCATCGCGCTCGAAGTGCCGCACCATGGCGTCGTAGCCATAGCCTTCGCCGAGAAAGCGGCTGCGCACCGGACTTGTGATGTAGGCGAAGGCGGCAAGCGTCTTCTCTGCGTTGTAGCCCCGCGCGACGTCGAAATCCGGCGGCAGCGCGTAGATGTCGTCAACGTCAGGCAGCGCGAACTTGACAGGGAGAAACGGCGCGGCCCGGGTCAGCGGCTGCCGCAACGGCGAAACCGACCGCAGCAGCGCGAACAGGGATTCCTTCGCCATCGCCGCGCTGAACAGATAGGACGCGATCCCCTTTGCCGTCCCGCGATAGAGATCGGCGGAGAAATAGGGATCCGTCTCGATGTCAGCCGCATCGACAAAGATAAAATCGTCCATCTGCCAGATCACGCGCTTTGCGCCGCGGTCGATCGCCTGCTCCAGCACAAAACCCTGCTGGCGCGAATTGGAGCCGGTCATCGCCAGCTTGAGCGAGTGCACGCCGAGCGCATGGTCGATGTCGCTCTGACGAAAATGGATCGCGAGCGAGGTGCCCATGAAGGCGGTGTCGAACGACTGGCTGCGGATCAGCCCGGCATTCTGCACGCGCGTGTCGTCCGAATAAAAGGGCGCGACGAGACGCGAGGACCGAAACAGTTGCAGGGGATCGACGCCGTAAATGAGCGCAGCCGCCCCGAGCACGCACGCGATGCTCGCGAGCAGAAGACGTCCTGGATATGTGAACGTGCCCCGCATCAGAACCGGAAATAGATGAATTCGCTGTGGCTCTGGATGCCCAAAATCCCGAACGCAAGCACCAGCGACGCGCCATAGAGGACCAGAGGCCGCAACCGTCCCGCCATCAAGCCCTCTCCGACCCTGCGGTTGGCGTGGTCGTATCCCATGAGTCCTTGCGTGTTCGGCGCCAGCCACACCAGCGCGGCATAGATCGTGACCTGCACCAGCGCCGCGATCTCCTCGCGGCCGAGGATGACGTTCGCCGGATCGGCCATGGCGCCGAGAACCCGCAGCGCCCAGTCGACCCGCTCGGCACGGAAAAACACCCAGGCGACGACGACGGCAAGGAAAGTGAGTACGGCCCCGGCGATCCGGACCGGACGCGCAAGAGCCCCCGGGATGTTCGGCACCAGCGCGCTGAAGGCGTGATTGACGCAGAGATAAGCGCCATGCAGCGCGCCCCAGACCACGAACGTCCAGGCAGCACCATGCCAGAGCCCTCCGACCAGCATCGTGATCATCAAATTGACATAGCGCAGCACGCGGCCGTGGCGGTTGCCGCCGAGCGGGATGTAGAGATAGTCGCGCAGGAATTGCGACAAGGTCATGTGCCAGCGGCGCCAGAACTCGACGATGCTGGTGGCCTTGTAGGGCGAGTTGAAATTGACGGGCAGGAAGATGCCGAACATCAGCGATATCCCGATCGCCATGTCGGAATAGCCGGAGAAGTCGAAATAGAGCTGGAAGGTGTAGGCGAGCGAGCCAAGCCAGGCCTGATCAAAACTCGGCGCGCGCGCATCGAAGGCGAGCGCGACCAGCGGCTGGATGCCGTCGGCAAGGCATGTCTTCTTGAACAGGCCGATCGCAAAGATGATGATTCCGCACAAAATGAGATGCGCATGCGGATGCTTGGTTTCCTCCCGCTCGAATTGCGGGATCATGTCCTTGTGGTGGAGGATCGGTCCCGCGATCAGATGCGGAAAGTATGTCACGAACAGCGCGTAGTGCGCCAGCGCGTAAGCCGCGACCTGCCCGCGATAGGCGTCAACCAGGAACGCGATCTGGGTGAACGTGTAGAAGGAGATACCGACCGGCAGCAGGATGTGGACCGCGAAATGCGTCCCGGTTAGCGCGTTGATGTTCTCGGCGGCGAAGCCGGCATATTTGAAAATGCCCAGCACCAGGAGATCGCCGGCGACGCCAAGCGCGAGTGCCGCCTTTCGTTGCGACGGAGTAAGCTTCGCCACGATGAGGAGATGGCCGACGCCGTAGTTGAAGGCGATCGATATCAACAACAGGGCAACGAACTGCCAGTTGCCGATGGCATAGAAAGCGAGCGAGGCCGCCGCCAGCCAGATCACCGGGGCCAGATTGCTGCGCCGCCCGAGCCAGAAATACCCGGCCAGCGCGGCCGGCAGGAACAGCAGGATGAACGGATAGGAATTGAACAGCATCGGCCTGGACCGGAGGCGGGACTAAAGGACTTGGTCCTACTAAAGGACTTGGCCCCTACTAAAGGACTTGGCCCCTAAAGCATACAAGCGGCCGGTCAACAACCCGGCGACATGGTGCGGTCCTCGGTGCAGTCCTTGGCGCAGTGACGCTGGCAATTCGTGGAATCGGGACGATATAAGGTGGAGCACGCATCTGAACGAGGATCGAGTGACACAGGCCAAAACACCTTCCCAGCCCCCCATTGCCCCGCGCCGGCCGCATTCCTTCACGCAGCACGGGATCACCGTGACCGACGACTATGCCTGGCTGAAGGACGAAAAATGGCAGGAGGTGCTGCGCGATCCCGCGGTGCTCGATCCCGACATCCGTAAATATCTCGACGAAGAGAATGGCTACACCGAGAGCCTGCTCGGCCATACCGCCGCCCTCCAGAAGTCGCTGGTGCGCGAGATGCGGGGGCGGATCAAGGAGGACGATTCCAGCGTGCCGTCGCCGGACGGTGAGTTCGCCTATTTCCGCAAGTTCCGCGAAGGCGGCCAGCACGAGCTGTTCGGCCGCATGCCGCGCGACGGCGGCGAGGGCCATATCGTGCTCGACGGCGATGCGCTCGCCAAGGACCACGCATATTTCAAATTCGGCGGCAGCCGGCACTCGAACGACCACAAGCTGCAAGCCTGGAGCGCCGACACCAAAGGCTCGGAATATTTCTCCATCCGCGTGCGCGACTGGGCAACCGGAAACGATCTTGACGACGTCGTCGAGGAGACCGACGGCGGCGTGGTCTGGAGCAAGGACGCGACGTCGTTCTTCTATGTGAAGCTCGACGACAATCACCGCCCGATGCAGGTGTGGCGGCACAAGCTCGGCACCAGGCAGGCCGACGACACCCTCGTCTACGAGGAGCAGGATTCCGGCTGGTTCACCCATCTGCACGAAAGTACCAGCGGCCGCTTCTGCGTGATCGCCGGCGGCGATCACGAGACCTCGGAGCAACGGCTGATCGATCTCGCCAACCCCAAGGCACCGCCGCGCCTGGTCGCGGCGCGCGAGGAGGGCGTGCAATATTCGCTCGGCGATCGCGGCGACGAGCTCTTCATCCTCACCAATGCCGACGACGCCATCGACTTCAAGATCGTCACCGCACCGCTCGCTTCACCCGAGCGCAAGAACTGGCGCGATTTGATCCCGTATCGTCCGGGCATCTACATCATCGATCTCGATCTCTATGCCGGCCATCTGGTGCGGCTGGAGCGCGCCAACGCGCTGCCATCCATCGTGATCCGCGATCTCGCATCGAACGAGGAGCATGCCATCGCCTTCGACGAGGCGGCCTATTCGCTCGACACGATGGGCTCCTACGAGTTCGAGACGACCACGCTGCGCTTCGCCTATTCGTCGATGACGACGCCGTCGGAAGTCTATGACTATGACATGACCAAGCGCACGCGCACCCTGCGCAAGCGCCAGGAGATCCCGTCGGGCCACGATGCGAGCGACTACGTCACGACGCGCATCATGGCGAAGGCGCATGACGGCGCCGAGGTTCCGGTGTCGATCCTCTATCGCCGTGGGGTGAAGCTCGACGGTTCGGCGCCGCTGCTGCTTTACGGTTACGGCTCCTACGGCATGGCGATGCCGGCGTCGTTCAACGCCAACCGCCTGTCGCTGGTCGACCGCGGCTTCGTCTACGCCATCGCACATATCCGCGGCGGCGCCGACAAGGGCTGGGGCTGGTATCTCGACGGCAAGCGCGAGAAGAAGTCCAATTCGTTCGACGACTTCTCAGCCAGCGCCCGCGCGCTGATCGACGCGAAGTACACCTGCGCAAAGCGCATCGTCGGTCATGGCGGCTCGGCCGGCGGCATGCTGATGGGCGCGGTGGCCAACCGCGCCGGCGAATTGTTCGCCGGCATCGTGGCCGAAGTGCCGTTCGTCGACGTGCTCAATACCATGCTCGACGACACGCTGCCGCTGACGCCGCCGGAATGGCCGGAATGGGGTAACCCGATCGAGAGCGAGAAGGATTTTCGCACCATCCTGTCCTACTCGCCTTACGACAATGTCGCGGCGAAAGACTATCCGGCGATCCTGGCGATGGGCGGCTTGACTGATCCGCGCGTGACCTATTGGGAGCCCGCCAAATGGATCGCACGCCTGCGCGCCACGATGAGCGGTGGCGGCCCGGTGTTACTCCGCACCAACATGGGCGCCGGCCACGGCGGCGCCTCAGGACGCTTTAACCGGCTCGACGAAGTCGCGATCGTCTATGCGTTCGCGCTGTGGGCCGCGGGGATGGCGGAGGCGGAGGTGTAAGCCACCTCCGCCGTCCTCCTGGCGAAAGGCAGGACCCATACCGCGTGATCTATCGATGGCGTGCGGTGCGTGTACCGCGGGAAGGCCACTTAACTGCGAGTCTTCGCCAAACTTCTCCCTGGGGTATGGGTCCCGGCCTTCGCCGGGACGACACGAGTGATTGTGGTGCTATCTACTGCCCAACTACCGCCCGTTCTTCTTCCGCCATTCTGCAAAATCGGTGAGCGTCTGCGGATCGGTGGCCGGATAGAGTCCGAAAATGCCGCGGCCCTTGTTGACTTCCTCGGTGACGAAGTCCTCGAACGCGGTCATCTCGAAGGTTTCGTTGGCGATCTCGTCGGCGAGATGCGCGGGGATCACGATCACGCCGTCGCTGTCGCCGAGAATGACGTCGCCGGGAAACACCGGCGCATCACCGCAGCCGATCGGCACATTGATCTCGATCGCGTGATGCAGGGTCAGATTGGTCGGCGCGCTCGGGCGATGGTGATACGCGGGGATACCGATTTTTGCGATCTCGGCCGAGTCGCGAAAACCGCCGTCCGTAACGACGCCGGCGACACCGCGCTTCATCAAGCGCGTCACCAGGATCGCACCGGCGGAAGCGGCGCGCGCGTCCTTGCGGCTGTCCATCACCAGCACGCTGCCCGCCGGACAATCCTCGACCGCCTTGCGTTGCGGATGGGAGCGATCCCTGAAGACGTCGATGGTGTTGAGATCTTCGCGCGCCGGCATGTAGCGCAGCGTAAAGGCCTCACCGACCATGGTCGGCTGATCCGCACCGAGCGGGTGCACATCCTGGATCATCTGGATGCGCAGGCCGCGCTTGAACAACGCGGTTGCGACGGTGGCGGTTGAAACGGATTTCAGCTTGGTGCGGGTGGCTTCGGCAAGTTTGGTCATCTCATACTCTCTAGTAAATCGAGGGCTCGCCGATCGGCGCGCCGAAGTCAGTTTCGAGGAAGTCGAAGTCGCAGCCGTCATTGGCCTGCTTGATGTGTTTCGTGAACATCCAGCCATAGCCTCGCTCGAAGCGGCGCTCGGGCTGCTTCCAGGCGGCACGGCGCTTTTCAAGCTCGGCTTCGGAGACGTCGAGATTGATGGTGCGGGCGGCGACATCGAGCGTGATGCGGTCGCCGTTCCGCACCAGCGCCAGCGGCCCGCCGACATAGGATTCGGGAGCCACATGCAAAATGCAGGCGCCATAGCTGGTGCCGCTCATGCGCGCATCGGAGATCCGCACCATGTCGCGCACGCCCTGCTTCACGAGCTTTGTCGGAATCGGCAGCATGCCCCATTCCGGCATGCCCGGCCCACCTTGCGGCCCGGCATTGCGCAGGATCAGGATGTGGTCCTCGGTGACGTCGAGATTGGGATCGTCGACCGCCTTCTTCATCGCGGGATAGTCGTCGAACACCAGCGCAGGTCCGGTGTGCTTGAGGAAGCGCGGCGCGCAGGCGGAGGGCTTGATGACGCAACCGTCGGGCGCCAGATTGCCCTTGAGCACGGCGAGCGCGCCCTCCTTATAGATGGGATTGTCGACCGAGCGGATCACGTCGTCGTTGTGCACTTCGGCGCCCGCGATGTTCTCGCCGACGGTCTGTCCGGTGACGGTGATGCAATCGAGATGTAGATGCTGCTTGATCTGGCCCATCAGCGCCGGCAGGCCGCCGGCATAGAAGAAGTCCTCCATCAGATAGGCATCGCCGCTCGGCCGCACGTTGGCGATGACGGGCACCTTGCGGCTTGCGATCTCGAAATCGTCGAGGCCGATATCGAGACCGGCGCGGCGAGCCTGCGCGATCAGATGGATGATCGCATTGGTCGAGCAGCCCATCGCCATCGCCACTGCGATCGCGTTCTCGAAAGCCTTGCGGGTCTGGATCGTCTTCGGCGTCAGGTCTTCCCAGACCATCTCGACGATGCGGCGGCCGCATTCAGAGGCCATGCGGATGTGGTTGGCATCGGCGGCCGGAATCGAGGAGGCGCCCGGCAGCGTCATGCCGATCGCCTCGGCGATCGCGGTCATGGTCGAGGCCGTGCCCATGGTCATGCAGGTGCCGTAGCTGCGCGCGATGCCGGCCTCGATGTCGAGCCAGTCCTTGTCGGAGATTTTTCCGGCGCGCCGCTCGTCCCAATATTTCCAGCCGTCCGAGCCGGAGCCAAGCGTCTTGCCTTTCCAGTTGCCGCGCAGCATCGGACCGGCCGGCAGATAGATCGCCGGGATGTTCATCGAGGTCGCGCCGAGCAACAGCGCAGGCGTGGTCTTGTCGCAACCACCCATCAGCACCACGCCGTCGACGGGATGGCTGCGCAGCAACTCCTCCGCGTCCATCGCCAGCAGATTGCGATAGAGCATGGTGGTCGGCTTCAACAGCGATTCCGACAGCGACAGTGCCGGCAGTTCGACCGGCAGGCCGCCGGCCATCAGGATGCCGCGCTTGACGTCGTCGACGCGCGACTTGAAGTGCATGTGGCAGGGCTGTGCGTCCGACCAGGTGTTGAGGATCGCGATGATCGGGCGGTCCTTCCACTCCTCCGGCGCGTAGCCCATCTGCATGGCGCGGGAGCGATGGCCGAACGAGCGGAGATCGTCGGGTGCGAACCAGCGCGCGCTGCGGAGTTGGTCGGGCGTCATTTTCTTCTTGGTCATGATTGGGTGCCCCATTTCTGGACGGTGTTCCGCTCAATGGCGCGGAAGATCAGGTTCTCGACAAAAAGCCCGATGATAATCACCGTCAAGAGGCCTGCGAAGACCGCAGGTATGTCGAGGAGGTTGCGGTTCTCGAAGATGAACCAGCCGAGCCCGCCCTGCCCCGAGGACACGCCGAACACCAGCTCGGCCGCGATGAGCGTGCGCCAGGCGAAGGCCCAGCCGATCTTCAGGCCGGTGAGGATCGAGCCGAATGCCGCGGGAATCAGGATTTTCGCCACATAAGGCAGCCCGCGCAGGCCGTAGTTGCGTCCGACCATGCGCAGCGTGTTGGACACGCTCTTGAAGCCGGAATGGGTGTTGAGCGCGACCGGCCACAACACCGAATGGATCAGCACAAACACCAGACTGCCGTTGCCGAGACCGAACCAGATCAAAGCGAGCGGCAACAGCGCGATCGCCGGCAGCGGATTGAACATCGCCGTAACAGTCTCGAGGAAATCGGTGCCGATCCGCGTCGAGATCGCGAGCACGGTGAAGATCGCGGCCAGCACGATGCCGGCCGAATAGCCCATGAACAAGACCTTCAGCGACGTCCAGGCGCGCATCGGAATCGTGCCGTCCTTCACGCGCTCGAACATCGTGATGACGGTGTCGTGCAGTGTCGGAAACAGCAGCGGATTGTCGAGGGTGACGCCGTAGGCTTCCCAGATCGCCGCCAGGAACAGGATGATGACGGACTTGCGGACAAAGCCGTCGTTCCACAACAGCTCAAGCACGCTCAGCTTGCGCGCGACCTCGGTTGCGCCGCCGGCGGTGGCAGCCGGCGCGTCACGCAGCAATATTCTCGCTTCGCCCATGGCGGCTTCCCTCAATGCGCCGTTGCTTCGGAGGCGAACAGGAGATCGTGGATCTCCTTTTCCAGCCGGCCGGCGCTGCCCATCGTCATTGGAGACCTTGTCGACGTCGACCACCTCGGCCTTGACGCGGCCGGGATGCGGCGACAGCAACAGGATGCGGTTGCCGATGCGGATCGCTTCCGCGATCGAATGCGTCACGAACAACACGGTGAATTTGGTCTCGCTCCAGAGCTGGAGCAACTCGTCCTGGCAAGTTCGCCGTGTCAGCGCATCGAGCGCGGCGAACGGCTCGTCCATCAGCAGGATGTCCGGCTCCATCGCCATGCCGCGCGCGATCGCGACGCGCTGCTTCATGCCGCCGGACAGCGTGTGCGGATAGGCATCAAACACGCGTGTCAGCCCGACCTTCTCGATATAGGCCCGCGCCCGCGCTTCGGCGTCCTTGCGCGATAGCTTTCGCGCGGTCAGCAGCGGGAACATCACGTTGGCGAGCACGCTCTTCCAGGGCAGGAGCTGGTCGAACTCCTGGAAGATCATCATGCGATCGGCGCCAGGGCCGCGGATTTCGCGGTCGTTGATGGTCATGCGGCCTTCGCTCGGCGCCATGTAGCCACCGACGGCCTTGAGCAGGGTCGACTTGCCGCAGCCGGACGGCCCAAGCAGCACGAAGCGATCGGATTTGTCGACGGTGAAACTCACCCTTTCGGTGGCCGTGACGACGGCGCTGGAGGTCTTGTAGCGCAGCGTCACGGAGCTGACGTCGAGCAGCGCCATCAGTTACCCTTCAGATCGTGCGCAACGGGGAGATAGTAGTCGGTCCAGGCCTTGGGCTGGGTCTTCAGGGTGCCGGTCTTGAACAGATGGGCGGCGAATTTCATCGTGCCCTGCGGCTCGAGATTCCACTCCATCATCCCGGGCTCCTTCAGAAGATCGAGCAGCTCTTCCACCGAGGTCTTGTCGCCGGTGATCTCCTTGTAGATCTCGACCGCCTGCCTGGTGTCGCTGCGGATCAGATCCTGCGCTTCCTTGGTGGCATCGCGCACGGCCTGGATGATTTTCGGATTGGCATCGGCGAACTTCGTCGTGGTGAAGAACTGCGCCTGGCTCAGCGGGCCGCCCATCACGTCAGGCGAGCTCAGCACGACATGCGCGCCCGGCACGTTCTTCAGCTCAAGGAAGGTGAAGGGCGGGATCGAGAAGTGGGTGTGTACCTCGTGCTTGGAATTGGACAGCGCCGCATAGGCGTCCGGGTGGCCGAGCTGCACCGTGTTGACGTCCAGCTTCGACCATTGGTCGGCGCCGAAAGCCTCGGCGGCGGCGATCTGCAATACGATCGCCTGGGTCGAGACTTTCACGGTCGGCACGGCGATCTTGTCGCCGGGGCCGAAATCCCTAATCGACTTGATGTTGGCGTCGCGGCTGATCAGCGTCATCGGCTGCGCCGAGGTCGCGACGATGCCCTTGACGCCACCGCGCGTGCGATCCCACAGCAACAAAAGATTGCCTGTACCGGTGTTGAGAATATCGACGCCGCCCGCGAGCAGCGCGTCGGTCTGCGCACCGCCGCCGGAGAAGGTGACCCATTTGGTGATGACGCCTGCTACGTCGATCTGAGCTGCGTGCTTCTCGATCAGCTTCTGCTTTTCCATGATGTGGCTCGGCATGTAGAAAATGCCGGGCTGGCGCGACAGCGAGATCTCGGACTTCTGCTGCGCCTGCGCCGTGGATACCGAGAGAGCGGTTGCGGCGATTAGGGTGGCGGCCGCCAATTGGCTGCGGAGATGCTTGATCATTGTTGTGTGTTTCCTCGGGGTAAGCGTCGCGCTGCGTTGACCCTGGTGATGCACTAATATATCAGTTCATCAAAGGCAAGCGGGACCCACATGGAAGCAGCCCATACCGCGTCGCGCGCACCCGCAAAAACGGCATCAAGGCTCGATCGTGCCCGACAGGCCGCGCCGCAGGTGTTCGAGCGGCTGCGCAATGCGATCATCGACCTGGAGCTACCGCCGGGCGCGCCGCTGTCACGCGCCGAGCTTGCCGGCCAGTTCGGCGTCAGCTCGACGCCTGTCCGCGATGCCTTGATGCGGCTCGAGGAGGAAGGCCTGGTCGACGTGTTTCCGCAGCACGCGACCGTGGTCAGCCGGATCGATATCAACCGCGCCGAGCAGGCGCATTTCCTGCGTCAGGCGCTGGAGCTGGAGATCGTGCGCCTGCTCGCAGCCAACCGCGACGCCGCATTGGTGATCCGCCTCGATCACGCCATTGCGCTGCAACAGCAATCTGCCAAGTCTGGTGACTTCGAGGCCTTCATGGCCGACGACAACTCTTTTCACGCGCAGCTTTATGCCGCGGCCGGCAAGCAGGATTTGTGGGCGCTGGTGCGCAGTCGCAGCGGACATATCGACCGGCTGCGCCGGCTGCATTTGCCTTCGCCCGGCAAAGCCCAGAACATCGTCCGCCACCACAGACTGATCACGCGCGCGATCGAGGCTGGCGATGCCGATGCCGCGCAACAGCATTTGCGCAAGCATCTGTCAGGTACGCTCAGTGAGCTCGACAAGATCCGGAGCCACCATCCGGAGTACCTGACCGACTAGCCGTGTGTGCTGATCATGTGCACGTAATCGTGCATATATACAGCCGTCGAATCCAGACGCCGTTTACAATCGTCGGACGGGCGCGAAGTGCTTGCAGGATGGGCACAATCCGCGCAACAGTTTCGTATTTGAAGCTTTGATTTGGGTCGCCGGGAACATCCCTGCCCGACCCGGAGGTTTTTGACGTGGCCAACATCCTGATCGTGGATGACGATCCGGCCGTGCAAATCACAATCCGGCTGCTGCTGGAGAGAGCGGGCCATCACGTCACGCTCGCTGGCGATGGCCGCAAGGGGCTCGCGCTGTTCGCGGCCAGCCAGTTCGACTTGCTGTTCCTCGACATCTTCATGCCCGGCATGGACGGGCTGGAGACGATGCGCCACATCCGGGCGCGGGCATCGACCATTCCGATCATCGTCATTTCCGGCCGTTCGATCACGCCGGGCGCTTTCGCAGAGCCGGATTTTCTCAAGATGGCGACCAAGCTCGGCGCGGTCGCGAGCCTGCAGAAGCCGTTCCGCCCCGACGCGCTGCTCGCCGCAGTCGACCGCTGCCTGAAAACAGCGCAATCGACGACCGTGCCGCAACCCGATGCCGGCTCCGGCGGCCGATGACGGAGCGGTTCATGTTGCGACCTAGCAGAACATTCGGGGCCGTACGCGACGTGGCGGGAGGGCCGGCATGACCCTCGCAACCCGCCTGGCCATCGCAATGATTCTGCTGGTCGCAGTTGCGGTCTCCGCTGCCGGATGGCTGAGCCATTACAGCCTGGAGCAGGCCTTCCTGCCGCGCGTGCTCGACCGTATCGAGACACAATCCCGGCTGCTGGCTTCCCAGCTCGAAGTCCAGACCGACGGCGCACGCGCCGATATTGTCACGTTCCGCTCCCGTGCCGCGGTACGCGGCATGATCGACGCGCATTTCAACAACGGTATCGATCCAACTGACCACCTGTCAGAAAAGAACTGGCGCGAGCGGTTGCTGCCCCAACTCGTGGCCGTTGTCGGAGCCAACCCGACCTACGCGAAATTTCGCGTCATCAACATCGACGGCAGCGAATATCTGCGGATCGACCGATCCGGCCCGACAGGATCGGTGCGCATCGTCCCCGACCATGGCCTGCAAAACAAGAACGAGCGCTTCTTCTTCCAGGAAGCGATCAAGCTGTCGGAGGATCAGGTCTACGTCTCTCCGGTCGATCTGAATGTCGACGATGGCGTGATTCAGATGCCCTACGTGCCGACGCTACGCGTCGCGGCACCGCTGTTCGGGTCCGGTCACCGGCTGTTCGGCATCGTCGTCGTCAATGTCGACATGCGCCAGGTGTTCGACCGTATCAGGATAACGAGCCGGCGCGGGGAGCAGGTTTACGTGGTCGGCCGCAACGGCGATTATCTCGTGCATCCGGATCGCACCCGCGAATTCGGCTCGCAACTGGGGACGCCGACGCGCTGGCAGAACGACTTCCCCTATTTCTCTTCAGTCACCGGATCGACCCTGGGTGCGACCCAGGTCGTGCGGGAAAATGACGGCAAGCCGAGCGGCACCGCGATCGCGCCCGCGATCCTGGCCGAGGGTCAGTGGGCCGGCATCATCCGCATCGTGCCCTACGCCGTCTTCATGGCGCCGGCCGTCATCATCGAGAAGACGACGATCACGATCGGCCTCATCGCAGTGATGGTCGCCGCCGTGCTGGCCGTGCTGCTGGCGCAGTCGCTGACCCGGCCGATCGGCCGGCTCACCACCGCGGTCGATGCGATCGGGCGCGGCAAGCCCGCCGATATTCCAATCGACGCATCAGGCGAAACCGGCCTGCTGGCGCGTGCCTTCGCCCGCATGGTCGAAGAAACGAACGCGAAGACATCGGCATTGGAGCACGAGGTTCTGGAGCACCGGCGCACGGAGGCCGCGCGCGACCAGCTCGCCGTTCGCGAACGCCTGTTCAGCGCGGCGGTCGAATCCTCGGACGATTCGATCGTCATGCAGACGCTCGACGGCACCATCATCGGGTGGAACGCGGCGGCCGAGCGCCTCTACGGCCATACGGCCGAGGAAGCGGTCGGACAGCCGACTTCGATCCTCCTGCCGGCCGATCGCCGCGAAGAGGGCAAGGATTATCTGCGGCGGATTTCGCGCGGCGAACGCATCGAACATTTCGAAACGGTGCGCCTGCACAAGGACGGCACTCCGGTCGATATCTCGGTGAGCCTGTCGCCGATCAGGGGCGCTTTGGGCGAGATCATCGGCGCCTCCGGCTCGGCGCGCCGCCTCACTGACGCACGCCAGACCGAGCGAGCGCTGCAACAAACGCTTGAGGAGCGGCGACAGCTGTTCGATGCGTCGCAAGACCTGATCATGATCATGGATTCGCGCGGCCATATCGTGCAGATCAGCCCGAGCAGCCAAGCCGTTCTCGGCTACCCGCCGGA
The DNA here is from genome assembly GCF_023073375.1 of Bradyrhizobium sp. 197. NCBI lineage: Bacteria > Pseudomonadati > Pseudomonadota > Alphaproteobacteria > Hyphomicrobiales > Nitrobacteraceae > Bradyrhizobium > Bradyrhizobium sp. 197. The sequence goes on from NZ_JADPJJ010000097.1 coordinate 13,499, forward strand.
CGAGATGATCGGCCGCAGCGGCGTCGACTTCATTCACCCAGCGCATCTCGATCAATCTCGCGAGGAAATGCGCGCACTGCGGCGCGGCGACAGTCCGAAGCTCGCCGACACCCGCTGCATCCACAAGGACGGGCGCGAGGTCTGGTTGTCCTGGCTCGGCAACTGGTCCGATCAGGCCAAGCGCTATTTCTTCGTCGGACGTGACATGACCGAGGCAAGGCATGCCGAAGAATCCTTGCGCGAAAGCGAGCTGCTCGCGCGCAACATCGTCGAGACCGCACTTGATGCCTTCGTCCAGACCGATGACCGCAGCACCATCCTGAACTGGAGCTCGCGGGCCGAAGAGCTGTTCGGCTGGCGGCGCGACGACGTGCTGGGCAAGAATGCGGTCGACCTCATCGTCGCAGAGAGTGAACGCGAGAGGGTCAAGGTCGGCCTTGCACGCTTTCTCGTGTCCCAGGACGGCCGGACGCTCAACCGCCGCCGCGAGCTCATGGTCCGCCGTCGCGACGGCAAAGAATTCAAGGCCGAGCTGAGCGTCACGGCATTGAAGCGCCGCGAGGGCCTACTGTTCAACGTGTTCTACCGCGACCTTACCGACAAGATCGCGGCCGAGGACCGCATCCGCCAGGCCGAGAAGATGGAGGCGGTCGGCCAGCTCACCGGCGGCGTGGCGCACGACTTCAACAACATCCTCACCGTCATCACCGGCACGATCGGGATCCTGGCCGAAGCGGTGGCCAAGGAGCCGGAGCTTGCAACGATCACGAAGATGATCGACGAGGCCGCCTGGCGCGGCGCCGAGCTGACGCAGCATCTGCTGGCGTTTGCACGCAAGCAGCCGCTCCAGCCGCGCGAGATCGACGTCAACTCGCTGATGATCGACACTGCGAAGCTGTTGCGGCCGACGCTGGGCGAGCAGATCCAGATCGAGTCCGTGTTCGAGGCGGAGAGCTGCGTCGCGATCGTCGATCCCAACCAGCTGACCACCGCAATCCTCAACCTCGCGCTCAACTCCCGCGACGCCATGCCCTTCGGCGGCAAGCTGATCGTGGAGACGGGCGCCGCCTATCTCGACGAAATCTATGCCAGCGTCAACGATATCAGGCCAGGCCACTACGTGCTGATCGCGGTGAGCGACACCGGCACCGGAATTCCCGCCAACATGCTGGCCAGGGTATTCGAACCTTTCTTCACTTCGAAGGGACCGGGCAAGGGCACCGGCCTCGGGCTTTCGATGGTCTACGGCTTCATCAAGCAGTCCGCGGGCCATATCAAGATCTACAGCGAGGAAGGCCACGGCACCACGATCAAGATGTATCTGCCGCCCGGCAAGACGCCGACGGCGGTCGGCGAGGGCGTGACGCCGGCGACGATCGAAGGCGGACACGAGACGATCCTGGTGGTCGAGGACGACCGGCTGGTGCGCGACTACGTGCTGGCGCAGCTTCATTCGCTGGGTTACGTCACCTTGCAGGCGGCGAACGCCACGGAGGCGCTTGCAATCGTCGCCGCCGGAAAACCGTTCGACCTGCTGTTCACCGACGTCATCATGCCCGGCAAGATGAACGGACGGCAGCTCGCCGACGAACTCCAGAGGACGCGTCCCGATCTCCGGGTGGTCTACACGTCCGGCTATACCGAAAATGCGATCATCCACCACGGTCGACTGGATTCGGGCGTTCTGCTGCTGGCGAAGCCCTATCGCAAATCGGATCTGGCGCGGATCATTCGCAAGGCGCTGCAAGCGTAGGGCGCGATCTCGTGTCCCGGACAAGGCGCAACGTGCAACACAGAGCCGGGACCCGGAACTGTCAGCCGTGGAGTTGGAGAGGTGGGCCCCGGCTCAGCAGCGCATCATTGCATGATGCGCTGCGTCCGGGGCACGAAAGCGGAGCCAGTCTTACGACGCCCGCTGGGCCGCGGTCATCACGATCCGGATCAGATCGGCGGCGTTGCGCGCACCGAGCTTCTTCATGATGTTGGCGCGGTGGTCCTCGATGGTGCGCGGGCTGATGCCGAGCGTGCGGCCGGCTTCCTTGTTGGAGGCGCCGGCGGCGAACTGTTCGAGCACCTCGCGCTCGCGCCGCGTCAACGGCTCGCGTCCTGGGAAATGGAGCGAGCCGAACTTCGGCGCGGCGTTCTCCGACTGCCTGCGTGCATAGGCGCCGATCGCCTCGTCGAGCCGGCCGACGATCTCGCTGCCGCGGAACGGCTTCTCGATGAAGTCGAGCGCGCCGCTCTTGATGGCCCCCACCGCCATCGCGATGTCGCCCTGTCCGGAGATCATGAAGATCGGTGCCGGATAGTCTTCGCCGTGCAGCTCGTTGAGAATGTCGAGGCCCGACTTGCCGGGAATATGCACGTCCAGCAGGACCGCCGCCGGTGTGCGGCTTCGCGCGACGGAGAGCAATGCTGCGCCGTCCGCAAAACAGATCACCTCATAGCCCGCGGCCTTCAACACCATCGACAAGGTGTCACGAACGGCAGCGTCGTCGTCGACCACGAAGATTTCACCGCGAGAGCTTTGTTCAGCCATGTGCCCACATCCGATTGGCATGAAGGATTCGCGTCCGCGCCAACCGTTATGGCGTTCGGCGCGGATTCGGCCCACCCGTATTTGTACGGGACATGGACTTAACGCACAAGTAGCGGCAAGTCGCCTAATTACAGAGCACGGAGAATATCCATGCTAAATTTGGCCGCTACGCCGCCTCTGGTCGCAATGCCCGAAGCCGAGAGCCGTCTGCTGATTGCGGCTGACCTTCGCTTGCTGATCTCGCAGATCGAGACCAGCATGCGCCGGATCGCCACAGCCATGGATCAAGAACACGGCAGTAATCCGGAAGGTTCCGCCGACGTCTTCCTGCTCGACGACGTCACGCCCCGGTATGCCATGGCAAGCGCTGCCCTCGACGCCTGCCGGGCGGGCCTTGGCCACGCCGTGGAATGCCTGTCGGAAGCCAGCAGCACAGTGTAGATCGCTGCGGCGCGGCGGCCGCATTTCGTTGCATGGCAGGCCCGCGGCTCAGGCGCGGTGCCGTTCCACGATCGCGTCGCTGGCGACACCACCCCAGGTGTGGATCGCCGGCAGGCCCATCGCGGTCTTGCCGAGATTGGCGAGGCTGATGCGCAACGCCGCCAGATCCAGCGGCTTGGGCAGGCTCTGGAGCACGATTCCGACGGAACGGGCGAAGCTGCGAGCGCCGCTGCGGCGCTTGCCGTCCATGCCGCTGATGACGATCACGGCGCCGCCAAATTTTGCCTTTGCCATCTCGCCCAGCACGTCGATGCCGTCGCCATCCTCCAGCACGAGATCGAGCGTCACGCAGTCGAAGCGCGCTGCGCGGAGCTTTTCGATCGCTTCCGCCACGGACGGCGCCACGGTGACTTCGTGGCCGGCCTGTCTGGCGGCGACCGTGATCAGGCTGCGCTGCGTGGCGTCGTCATCGACCACCAGGAGCTGAAGTGCGCGCCGCTCGGTGCCGTCGGGCAGGTTTGACGGGAGGGGGGAGAGAGAGCTTCTGGGCATTACCGTATCCTGAGATTGAGACCGGCCATGGATACATGGCTCGCGCTTAGGCGACGTAAAGCCGCTGCGGCAAATTCGGTCGGATGTTTCAGCAAATATGAACCAACGTCTCGGCAAACAGCGACGAGACGCACGTGAAGATCACGCCGCCTCGTCACGGCCACCGGCCGCGCGCTTCTTCCGATTCTTGCCACGCAGGAACTGGATGTCCATTTCGAGGCCGTTGACGCGCACCAGTTCGCAGCGGCGGTAAGCAAGGCCCGTCGACGACAACAGCAGGAAGAACTCTTTCAAGTTCAGGCCCTGAATCGAGCCTTCCACCGTGAGGATGGCGTCTGTGTCGGAGATCGCGTTGAGCTTGCAGTCGCGGCGCCAGGTGCCGTCGATGGCCATGATGCAGACATCGTAGCCGCGACTGAACGTCACCCGCTCCAGACCCTTTCCATCCTCAGACATGCTTATCGTCCCGCCATCACAGCCACGCGCGGCGCGGCGCCGGCGAAAGCCGGCTTGGCAGCTGCGGCACGCGGGTCGTTCGGCTTGTAGAGACCGCGCCGCTCCGGAATCGGCTTGAACGTGTCGGTCAGTCCGACCACGGTTTCGGCCGCGCCCAGCACCAGGAATCCGTCTCCCTCGATCTGGCGCGCCAGACGGTTGAAGATGTTGATCTTGGTGTCCTGGTCGAAATAGATCAGCACGTTGCGGCAGAAGATGACGTCGAAGGTGCCGAGCTGGGCGAAATCGTGCAGCAGATTGAGCTGCCGGTGCTGGATCATCGCCCGCAGCTCGGGATTGATCTGCCAGGTCTCGCCGGTCTGCCTGAAATATTTCATCAGCATCTGGATCGGCAGACCGCGCTGCACTTCGAACTGGCTGTAGATGCCGGCCTTGGCCTTCTCGAGCACTTCCTGCGACAGGTCGGTCGCGATGATCTCGACGCGCCAGCCGGTCAGGGCCGCACCCATCTCTTTCAAGCTCATCGCCAGCGAATATGGCTCCTGTCCGGTCGAGCCGGCAGCGCACCAGATCCGCACGCTGCGGCGGCCGGCGCGGGCCTTGATCACTTCGGGCATGATGGTGTCGCGGAAATGATCGAACGGGACCTTGTCGCGGAAGAAGAAGGTCTCGTTGGTCGTCATCGCCTCGACCACGCTGGTGACGAGCGCGCTCGCGCCTGCGCCTTGCAGTTTTTGCACGAGCTCGCCGATGCCGGAGATCCCGGCCTTGCGCGCCAGCGGCAGCAGCCGGCTTTCAATCAGATATTGCTTGTCTGCGGACAGGTCGAGCCCGGAATGATCCCTCAGGAACTTACGCAGATACTCATATTCGGTCGCGGTCACGGATAGCCTCTCGGAATCTGTACTGGGAACACTCTGGCTGGAACACTCCGCCAGATAACTCAGACCATGACTTGTCCGATCGGGATCAAGCCGACTTCAGCAAACTTGTCGGCGATGATGTCTTTGTCGAAAGGCTTCATGATGTACTCGTTGGCGCCGCCGCTGAGCGCCTGAGCGATATGAGCCACGTTGTTTTCGGTGGTGCAGAACACCACCTTGGGCTCCTCGCCGCCGGGCAGGCGGCGCATGTGGCCCATGAACTCGAAGCCGTCCATCACCGGCATGTTCCAGTCGAGCAGCACTGCGTCGGGCAGCTTCCGCTGGCAGATCTCGAGCGCTTTCGAGCCGTCCTCGGCCTCGGTGACTTCGAATTCCAGGCCTTCCAGGATCCGGCGCGCGATCTTGCGCACGACGCTGGAATCATCGACCACCAAACACGTTTTCATTTGGTTCTCCGCTTCGATGTTTTGGGGCTCACGCAGCCATTTGCACTTCGGTCTTCAATTCGAGGACGCGATCGACGTCGAGGACGACCATGAGCTGTCCGTCGAGGCGGTGGACGCCGCCGGCGAGCTTGGCCATGCGGGGATCGAGGTTGACGGGGTTTTCTTCCATGTTGTCTTCGGCAAGCCGCAGCACCTCGCCGATCTGGTCGATCAGCAGGCCG
>NZ_JADPJJ010000115.1:0-18993 GCF_023073375.1 Bradyrhizobium sp. 197
CACCTCACGATGACGCCCTTGCGCTTCGCTAATCCTTCGCCGCCATCAGGCTGGATAGAGGACTTCCACCTCCAAGCTGTCGTTCATACTCGGCACACAAAAAAGAACCCGGAGCTTTCGCTCCGGGTTTTTTCGTTTGGCCGATCGCGGCTCGCAAATCAGCTCTGCGAGTTGCGCGCCATGAAGTTGTCATAGCCGACTTCGGCGACCTGGAACCACTGATATCCGTTGTTCGAGAACGCGGTCAGCGATTCGTAGACCTTCTTGAAGTCCGCGTTGCTGGCCGAGACTTCGGTGTGCAGCTCCTTTGCCGCCTTGAAGCAGGCTTGCATGACCTCCGGCGAGAACGGATGCAGCTTGGCGCCCGCTGCTAGCAGGCGCCGCAACGCCTGTGGATTGGCCTGGTCATACTTCGCCATCATCCAGTTGTTGGCGTAGTGCCCCGCTTGCTCGAGGATGCTCTGATAGTGCTTCGGCAGCGCGTTCCACTTGTCCTGGTTGACGAACGCCAGAAGCATGGGCCCGCCTTCCCACCAGCCCGGGAAGTAATAATGCGGCGCGACCTTGACGAAGCCGAGCTTCTCGTCGTCATACGGTCCGACCCATTCGGCGGCGTCGATGGTGCCCTTCTCCAGCGCCGGATAGATGTCCCCTCCGGCGATCTGCTGCGGCACCGCGCCGAGTTTGGCCATCACCTTTCCGGCGAAGCCGCCGATGCGGAATTTCAACCCGCTGAAGTCCTGAGGCGTCTTGACCTCCTTGCGGAACCAGCCGCCCATCTGACAGCCGGTGTTGCCGGCAAGCAGCGAAACGACGTTGTACTTCTTGTAGAACTCGTTCAGGACGTCCCTGCCGCCGCCCAGCATGTACCAGGCCTGGTTGATGCGCATGTTCGGTCCGAACGGCACGGCCGAGCCGAAGGTGAAGGTCGGGTCCTTGCCGAAATAATAATAGGACGCGGTGTGGCCGATTTCGCAGGTGCCGTTCTGCACGGCATCGAGCACCTGAAGGCCCGGCACGATCTCGCCGCCGGCAAATGTCTGAATCTGGAATTTGTTGTCGGTCGCTTCCGCGACCATCTTGGCCATCATCTCGGCTCCGCCATAGAGCGTATCGAGTGATTTCGGCCAGCTCGTCGGCATGCGCCATTTGATCTCGGGCATCGATTGCGCGATGGCTGGAGCGGCGAGCGTCGCGGCACCCGCCGCACCAAGCCCGGTTACCTTGATGAAGTCTCTTCTTTTCATGATTTCCTACCCTGATGGATTGTGATGATGGGCCTTCTTGCCGAGGCTTGGAGGCCAGCATGGAACATGTCTCATCCGATTTCCATCCCGACGATGGCGAGGGACACAAATGCCCAGCTCCCACGCCAACCGGTCCTGCGACTTTAGGCTTAGACGATCAGCCGGAGATCGAAGGACGGAGCATGAAGTGATGCAGACCCGTTAGGCGCCTGGTGGCCACACGCCGCGATCGAGACGGCGCAGGTTCAGCCCGCCGCCGGTCCGGCCGCCTGCATCCCCTCCGCCAGCCTGAACCGCAGCGTGAACTCCGCGCCGCCGCCCGGAAGGTTCTCCACCGCGACCGTCGCCGCGTGATCGTCCGCCACGGCGCGCACGATCGAGAGGCCTAAGCCCGCGCCGTCGCTGCGCTGGCGGTCGGCGCGCCAGAAGCGCTGGAAGATCAGTTCGCGTTCGGCGTCCGCGATGCCCGGGCCGCAATCGCGCACCCGCACCGCACCGTCCTCGCTCACCTCGACGTCGACGGACGTGTCTTTTGCCGTGAACTTGATGGCGTTTTCGGCGAGATTGACGATCGCGCGCTGGAGCATCTCGGAATTGCCATGGACGAGCACCGGCGCCTCGGCGCCCTTGAGGGCGATGTCCTTGTGCTGCGCTAGCGCGAACGGCGCGATCGCACCGACCACCTCGGCGCAGACGGCGCGCAAATCCGCGGTCTCGCCGGGATCGAGCACCAGCGTGTCGAGCTCGGCGATCTCCAGCAGCTGGGCGACGATGCGGCTCATGGCTCCGATGTCGGCATGCAGCGCCTGCCGTGCGGCGCCGTCGCCAAGCGTCTCGATGCGCGTCCGCAGGATCGCGAGCGGCGTGCGCAATTGATGCGCGGCATCGGCCGTGAACTGCCGCTGCACGCGAAAGCCATCCTCGAGGCGATCGAGCGCCTGGTTGACGGCGGTGACGAGCGGGATGATCTCGCGCGGGATCTGCTCCGTCGGCAGGCGGATGTCGGTGCGCGCCGGCCCGATATTGCTGGCCTCCTCCGAGGCCTTCCACAGCGGCGCGATGGCGCGGCGAAAGATGATGATGTCGGCGGCGAGCAGGATCAGCAGGATCGGAATGGTGATCCACCCTACCCGCCGGAAGAAGTTCGAGATGATGTCGTCGATGATGACGTCGCGATGCGCAAGGTCCTCGGCGACGCGGATACGCACGATCTTGCCGTCGATGATGCGCGTGACGCCGGCGCCGGAAATCGTCTCGGACAGCGGCGGCGCCTGTGCCGCGGCGCCCGTCTTGCGGCGGGACGAAAACAGCAAACGGCCGTCGGCGTCGCGGATATCATACAGATACCGGCCATAGGCTTCGGAGTAGAGACCGCGCAGGCTGTCCGGCAGACTGAACGTCAGCAAGCCGTCCGGCTGCGCGACGATCCGTTCCCCCAGCACTTCGGCCTGCGCCCGCATGGCTTCGCGGTGCAACTGGTCGACTTCGGAATTGAGCAGCCAGAACATCACCAGCGGCAGGAAGATGGCAACCACCGCGACCGCCACGATGTGCATGAACACGATGCGCCAGATCAGCGATTTGAACGTCGGCGATCTCGCATAGATCCCGGCGACCCCCACGCTATTTCTCCTCGGCCATGAGATAGCCGACGCCGCGGATGGTGTGGATCACGACCTTCGCGCCGTGCTCGGTCAGCTGCTTGCGCAGCCGCGAGACGTAGACCTCGACCGCATTGGAGGCGACCTCGCCGTCGAGCCCGAAGATGTGGTCCTCGACGTTCTTCTTCGGCACCACGCGCCCCTGCCGGCGCAGCAAGATCTCCAGCACCGAGGTCTCGCGCGACGAGATGATCCGCGGCTGGTCGTCGACGAAGATTTGGCGGCTTTCGGTGTCGTAGACGAGATTGGCGAGACGCAGCGAGCGGCCGAGCAACTGGCCCGGGCGGCGCAGGATCGCCTCCAGCCGCGCCACCAGCTCCTCCATCGCGAACGGTTTTGCGAGATAGTCGTCGGCGCCGCTGCGCAGGCCGCTGACGCGGTCCTGCAAGCCGCCGCGCGCGGTCAGCACCAGCACCGGCAGTGGCTCCATCTGCCGGCGCAGCTCGCGCAGCACCGAGAGGCCATCGCCGTCGGGCAGACCGAGGTCGAGGATCATCGCGGCATAGTTGACGCTGCTCACCGCCTCGCGCGCCTCGGCCGCGCTGCCGACGATATCGCTCTCATAGCCGGCCGCCGACAGCCCGCCGGCCACCAGCCGCGACAGTTCGGCATTGTCCTCGACGATCAGAAGGCGCATCGCATTTCCGCCGGATACCCACGTCACCCCACGGCCCTTGCCGCATCTTCGCTCTCTTCCACCATTCCGGCCACCTCGGCCAGCGAAAAAGCACCCGACAGACCGGTCACCTCTTCTGTCAGCTTCGCGTTAGCCAACCAGGCGCGCGCCCCTGCGGCGCCCGTGTCGGTTGTTGGACGCGAGCAGACATCCCCTGCCCGATCAAGCGTTACCGCTCCTGACCCAAATCTGGCATCGGACGGGGCTATTCGCTGAAACGTGAACGCGTTCACACTTGCAATCCGCCGGTCGTCCTAGGCTCTTTAACCGACGGGGGGCTGTTCTCGAAGCGGAGAAGCTGCAATGCGTGAACCAAACCTTGAAAAGTTGAACGCGCTCGTAGGAAAGCTTGTCGGCGACCTCGGCATCTCGCTTGGCGGCGCAAGCATCCTGCTCGGTGATCGCCTCGGGCTCTACAAGGCGATGGCCGATGGTGCGGTGGTCACTCCGTCCGAGCTTGCCAAGAAGACCGGTCTGCATGAGCGCTATGTGCGCGAATGGCTTTCCGGGCAGGCTGCCTCCGGATACATCGACTACCACCCCGAAAAAAATGCGTTCTCGCTCTCGGCGGAGCAAGCCATGGCGTTCGCCGAAGAGGGCTCGCCAGCCTTCTTTGCCGGCGCATTCGATGTCGTGCAGTCCACCTACCTCGACGAACCCAAAGTCGCCGAAGCGTTTCGCACCGGGAAAGGCGTTGGTTGGCACGAGCATTCGAAGTGTCTTTTCTCTGGCACCGAGCGCTTCTTCAGGCCGGGCTATAACGCCAATCTGGTTTCGAACTGGATTCCGACGCTCGAAGGCGTCGAAGCGAAACTGAAAGCTGGCGCCAGGGTCGCCGACGTCGGATGCGGCCACGGCGCCTCTACGATTGTGATGGCGCAGGCCTACCCCAATTCAGAGTTTTTCGGGTTCGATTACCACAAGCCTTCGATTGAACGCGCGAAGGTCTTGGCGCAAGAAGCAGGAGTTGGAGACCGCATCACGTTCGCGCAGGCCAGTGCCAAGGATTTTCCGGCCAAAGACTATGATCTTGTGGCGTTCTTCGATTGCCTGCATGACATGGGCGATCCCGTGGGTGCAGGCAAGCATGTCAAGGAAACGCTGGCCAAGGATGGGTCGTGGATGATCGTCGAGCCGTTTGCTCATGACAATCTCAAGGACAATCTCAACCCGGTCGGATGCGTCTACTATCACGCCTCGACATTCATTTGTACGCCGGCATCACTGTCTCAGGAAGTGGGCTTGGGGCTCGGCGCACAGGCGGGTGAAAGCAGATTGCGTCAGGTCGCGACTGAAGCGGGCTTCAGGCGCTTCCGCCGCGCGACCGAGACGCCGTTCAACATGATCTTCGAAGTGCGTTCTTGACCGATCCGGCCGTTGTCCGGGTCCTGCAAGCCGCCGCGCGATAATGGACAGGTGCCTCTGGCATCGCGGCCACACCCTTGATCCAGGTCAAGCATCACCTATCCTTTGGCGTCACGTTATGTTCAGCCTGAGGCAGCTCCGTCACTCCTTCAGCTCGCAGCAGGAAGAGGAGGATCACGATGCATCCGAACAAGCGTCTTTCGATCACGTCCGCAACGATTGCAGGGATTGCTGCCAGCGCCCTGTTGGGGATTGCGGGTCTCACTCTCAATTCCGCACCAGCCGGGGCGGTCGTGTACTGCCAGTACGTTGATTATCCGCCTAGTTGCGTTGCGAGGGCCGGCGTCGTGCTCAGGCCACGCCCCGTGGCGCGAGCGGCGGTCCGGGCAGGCACCGCTGGCCCACGCAACATAAATGGCGGGGTCAATCGCGTCGGCATACGGTAGCGGTTCTGGTTTGTGAGTTGCGAGCCCTTGCTGCAATCGCACCCGTACGCACATTTCTGCGGCGGGTCGCGGCGCGCTAGCAACTTCCAGGTTGGCATCGCATTTGTTCATGCCTGACGAACGTGAGGAGCTTGCCGGTGATAACGATTCCAGAACTGACGTCCCAGGCGCTCGGTGCGTTCCTGATCTCGGAGACAAGAGGCCGCTTCGGCTCGTCGCATGCCACCTTGCCGGAATTGCTCCCCTACGCGGCAAAGCTGGCCCTGGAATGTATCGGCAACAGCGATGCATTATACCACAACGTCGAGCACACCTTGTTGGTCACGCTGGTCGGCCACGACATTCTGATCGGCCGCTCTCTCCTGAGGCCAACGACGGCCAGCGATTATGCTCACTTCATCCTGGCGTGTCTGATTCACGACATCGGCTACGTTCGGGGAATAATTCATGGAGACCAAGAGGGAGCCTATGTCGTTGATGGTAGCGGCCGAACAGTCGAATTGCCGATTGGCTCTTCCGATGCAGCGCTTGCACCCTATCACGTGGACCGCTCAAAATTATTCGCCGTGGAGCGTCTCGACGCAGTCGACCAGATTGACGCCGCTCGCGTTGCCCGGGCGATCGAATATACGCGTTTTCCCTATGCGGACGCTCCTACGAGCGAACTCAAGGATGACTTGGACGAGGAGGAAGGTTTGTTGCTGCGCGCCGCTGATCTGATTGGTCAGCTCGGCGATCCGAACTACATGAAGAAATCAAATGCGCTCTTCTATGAATTCGAGGAGATAGGGCTCAACAAATCGCTCGGATACGCCACGCCCGCGGATGTGGTCTACAAATACCTCAATTCTACTGGACCAAGGTTGCCCCCCAAATCCAGGCCGCCATCCGCTGTTTGAATGTAACCTCGAGCGGAAGGCAATGGATCAGCAGCCTGTATGGAAACGTCCTGCGCGCTGAGCGAGAAGTCAGACTATCTGGTCCACAGCTATAGATCGGCGTTCGCAAACCGTGGTTTTCGGCAAAGAGGCCGACACAGCCTGAGAGGGCACCCTGATCGGCTACTCGTGTCCCCTATTGCACGCGCGAGTTTGCACCACCGTCCGAGGCCGTTCGCCGGGGGCCTCGCGCCGATTTCCGTCTGCTTTTGATCAAGGAACCAACACCCCCGCATCCCCGTTTGCCTCGGCTGCAACATTACTCATTTGCATGAGGCATCGTGCAGACCACCCAAGGTAATGCACATGCGGATTGCACGACGAACACGTTCCGGCTCGTTTAGATCGGACTGTCTGACCGCCTTCACGCGACATCCGGGCGCCACCGCGTTTGCTGCCGCATGTACCCTCATCGTGGCTACCGCAATCGTAAACCGACTGCTCGCGAGCAAAGCGCAACGCGATAACCCTCCGCAGGGACGGTTCATCGACGTCGAGGGAGTTCGCCTGCACTATTTGGAGCGCGGCAGGGGCAAGCCGCTCGTTTTGTTTCACGGCAACGGCAGCATGATCCAGGATTTCCACTCGAGTGGGTTGATTGATCTCGCAACCGAGAACTACAGGGTCATCGTGTTCGATCGCCCGGGTTTTGGGCATAGCTCGCGGCCGAGGGACGTCGTCTGGACTCCGGATGCCCAGGCAGACCTGTTCAAGAAGGCGCTCGATCAGCTGGGCGTCTCTCAAGCAATGGTCCTGGGTCATTCGTGGGGGGCGTCGGTTGCGGTTGCACTGGCGATCAAACATCCTTCGTTCGTGCAGGCTCTCGTGCTGGCCTCGGGATATTATTCCCAACTCCCCGCTCGGACAGCGCGGCGTCGATGCTGTCCGCCGTACCGGTGCTAGGGGACGTCATCAGCTACACGATTTCGCCGCTAGCCGGCCGGATGATGTGGCCCACGATGTTGCGCAAGCTGTTTGGCCCCCGGCCGGTCCCAAAGAAGTTCGCGGATTTTCCCAGGGAAATGGCGCTCCGCCCATCACAGATGCGGGCGACGGCGGCTGAAGCGACGATGTTGATCTCCGCCGCATTCTCGGGTTCGAAGGCGTATGGAGAACTCAAGATGCCTACGATCATTATCGCAGGCCAGCGCGACCGTTTGATCGATATCAAGCAGTCGGTCAGGCTGCATGGCGAGGTCAAGCAAAGCAATTGCGCCGGATCGACGGAGTGGGACACATGATTCATCATTCCGCAACTGCTGACGTCATGGCGGCCATCGACGAAGCCGCTGCAGAGGCGGTGTTGATCCATGGAAGGGAAGGTCCGGGCGTACAATAGCCCGAAGAGACTTCCAGCGCCTGACGGGCGCGAGATGGTGGGCGTACTCTTTTCGACGGCCATGCCATTACCTGATTTCTTCACCAATCCATTGCGCTTGTAAGTTCTGATCGCTTCCCTGGTGGCCCCAAGCTTTACTTCGCACGATGCTCCTGAAAAGCGGCTCTGAGTTCAGCCAATACATCGCTTGTCGCGCCCAATTCCGCATCTGCACGGCTTGCAGGTAAATCCTTGTATGCAATCGGTTGATCGAACTGGCTCGCCGTGAAGTCATACCGCCGGCCTCCGATGCGATTGTAAAAATGTTCGCCGGCCGGCAGAGGCGTTTTCAGCAAGTCGCCGCCGAAGAGCTCGTGAAGGAGCAGCGCGGTGACGTTGCATTGCCCTGCCGCCGGATTGTTCGCCGTCCATTGGCTGGCGGTTGCCAACGACCAGGCCTTGCGCAGCGCGCTTTGAACCTCATCGGGATCGAAGCTCATCGTCACTCCCCAGGGATCGGCACCGAGGCGAAAATTTCGGATTATACGATTATGCCTTTCTGCCACTGTTTTGCCCGACGAGTCAAACGGCCTCGCTGAAGCACTCGCTTGGTGCTCCTGGGCACACCCCGCCTTGGCTCACAAAATGCGGACTTGCCCTCGGCCGCACGATGATCGGGCCTGCCTGCCAATTAGCTCCGTCGCATCAAGCTGTTGGCTGCGCTCACAGCGCCTTGTCCTCTCACCCCTCGTCTACTGTGCATGGGGTTGTTTTTCAGATTTTTTATTGGACACCCTTCGTACCGCGGCCTCCGCGGCGCCCATCCCGATCGCGTCGCGCCAAAGAAAAAGCCCGGCCTCGCGAACGAGACCGGACGTATCGCCTTTCGACTTCTTGCGAAGATCAGCCGCGGGTGCGCGAGCGGATCATGAAGCTGTCGTAGGTGTATTCGGCGACCTGCCACCACAGATATTCGTCGGAGCGGTAGGCCTGCATGGCGTCGATCGACTTCTTGAAGTCGGGATTCTTGGCCGAGATCTCCGCCCACAATTCGTTGGTCGCCTTGAGACAGGCTTCTAGAACTTCGTTGGTGAACGGGCGAAGCTGCGTTCCGCCGGCCACCAGACGCTTCAGGGCGCCGGGGTTCACCATGTCGTAGCGCGCGGCCATCCAGGTGTTGGTGTTGACGGTCGCGTTGGTGAGGATCGCCTGATAGTTCTTCGGCAATTCGTTCCACTTGTCGATGTTGGCGAAGGCGTGAACGGTCGGACCACCTTCCCAAAAACCCGGGTAGTAGTAGTACTTGGCGACCTTGGCGAAGCCGAGCTTCTCGTCATCGTAGGGGCCGACCCATTCGGCCGCGTCGATGGTGCCCTTCTCGAGCGACGGATAGATGTCGCCGCCGGCGAGCTGCTGCGGCACCACGCCGACCTTCTGGAGCACCTGGCCGGCAATGCCGCCGATGCGCATCTTGAGGCCCGAGAGGTCGGCAACGGTCTTGATCTCCTTGCGGAACCAGCCGCCCATCTGGGTGCCGGTGTTGCCGCAGGGGAAGCCCACCACGTTCGACTTCTTGAAGAACTCGTTGGCGAGCTCGTTGCCGCCGCCCTGGTACAACCAGGAATTCTGCTGACGTGCGTTGAGGCCGAAAGGCACCGACGCGAAGATTGCGAAGGTCGGGTCTTTGCCGACGTAATAATATGACACTGTGTGGCACATCTCGACTGTGCCCTTCTGCGTCGCATCCAGCGCCTGCAGGCCCGGAACGATTTCACCCGCCTGGAAGACCTGGATCTGAAATTTGTTGTCGGTCATCTCGGCGACGTACTTCGCCATCTGCTCGGCACCGCCATAAATGGTGTCGAGCGACTTCGGGAAGCTCGACGTCAGGCGCCACTTGATCTCGGGCGAGGACTGCGCGATCGCCGGCGAGGCCACCGCGGCGGTCGCCGCCGCGCCGGCTGCCGACACTTTCAGGAAATCACGACGCTTCATCTTCAGTCTCTCCTTGTTGGGGCGTTTCCCCTAACTTCCTCTTTGCTGCCGCACATTCCGGCGACGCGTTTTTGGGCCGCGTCGAACCGAAGGGGCTTGACTGCCGTGGGCCTTTAACACGGAAGCCCCGCTTTCGAAACGCGACATTGGCATGACAGGGCTCTACGAAAGTCGCATGTCCCCAGGGTATTGGTTTGAAGGGATTGGCTTGGATCCGCTCAGGCCGCGGCGATGACGCCCTTGAGCTGGTCCCGGACCTGTCCTGCAACGGCGCGGTAGATCGCCGCATGGGGACCGTCCGGCTCGCTGTCGACCACGGGCGTGCCGGCATCCGAGGTGGCGCGAATCGCCATGTGCAGGGGGATCTCGCCCAGGAACGGTACCCCGAGCTTCTCGGCCTCGTGGCGCGCGCCGCCATGGCCGAAAATGTCGGATTTCGTGCCGCAATGCGGGCACTGGAAATAGCTCATGTTCTCGACGATGCCGAGCACGGGCACGTTGACCTTCTTGAACATCGCAAGCCCCCGCCTTGCGTCGATCAGGGACAGGTCCTGCGGGGTCGAGACAATCACGGCGCCCTTCAAGGGGACGTTCTGCGCCAAGGTGAGCTGGGCATCGCCCGTGCCCGGCGGCATGTCGACGACGAGCACGTCGAGCGTGCCCCATGCGACGTCGCGCAGCATCTGCGTCACCGCCGACATCACCATCGGCCCGCGCCAGATCATCGCGGTCTCTTCCTCCACCAGGAAGCCGATCGACATGATGGCGAGGCCGAAACGCCGGAGCGGAATCATCTTGCGCTCGTCGTTCAGCGCCGGCTTGTCGTGCAGGCCGGTCAGCCGCGGCACCGAGGGGCCGTAGATGTCGGCATCAAGCAGCCCGACCTTGAGGCCGAGGTCGCGCAGGCCCAGCGCCAGATTGAGCGCAGTGGTGGACTTGCCGACGCCGCCCTTGCCCGAGGCGACCGCGATCACGGCAGCGACGCCCGGAATCTCGGACTGCCGTGCCATCGGCGATTGACCGCCCTGTGGCGGCTTGTGGGCGTGGACCGGCTGCACGCCTGGCGCGCCGCGGCTCGGCGTTGGCGGCGGAGGCGGAGGCGGCGGCGCGGCGCCGGCCTTGCGCTCGGCGGTCAGCGCCACCATGACGGTGGTGACGCCGGGGATGGCGCGCACCGCGGCCTCGGCTTCGGCCCGGACGGATTCCCAGGCCCGCGCCTCGGCGGCATCGACATTGATCGAGAAGAACACCTTGCCGTCGGTGGCGTTGATCGCGCTCAGCACATTGGCATTTGCGAGCGCGACCCCTCGGGGCGACTTGATCTTGGCGAGGCTGTCGAGAACCTGTTGCTGCGTCACGGTCAAAGCGCATCTCCTCGAATTCAAGATGCCCCATTAGAGCGGAAACGCCCAAAAGGCTACCGCCTGCCGATATCGCCAGCCATCTCGGCGGACGCCGCCCCCTGCTCCGTGGCTGCCTCGTAATTCAGCTCGATCAGGACCCCATTGGGGTCGTAGACGAAGATCTGCCAGAGGTCGCCGCCGGGCACCTGGCGGGAGTCGAACCTCATGCCCTTGGACGCCAAACGCTGCTTCATGCCGTCGAACCCGCGGCTGACGAAGGCGACGTGGTGGACAACGCCGGAATCCGGTTTTTGTGGCTCCGCGGTCAGCGAAATATCGACGAGGTGCACCACCGGCCTGCCCTCGCTGTACATCCAGGCGCCGGGGAAGGCGAAATTCGGCCGGGCGCCATTTTCCAGGCCCAGCACATCCTCGTAGAAGCGGACGGTCTCGGCCAGATTCCGGGTCCGGATGTTGAAATGATCGAGCACGCCAACGCTTACGCTGCCCATGCTTTCCCTCCCTTTTATTGAAGTCCTTAGGTCCGCCATCCTAGCACAGGAGGGCATCAAACGAAGCCGTTGCCCTCCGGCCTCAACGGTTTATGGTGCGCGCGATCTGCCGCAATGGCGGAACTTTTGAGGGCGTCGATTGGCGCCCCCTCGCCCGGCAAAAAACCGCAAAACCCGAACTACGGACAAGGTACCCCACATGGCTAAAGTCGCTTTCCTCGGTCTCGGCGTCATGGGCTTCCCCATGGCCGGACACCTCGTGAAAAAAGGGGGCCATGAGGTCACCGTCTACAACCGCACCGCGGCCAAGGCGAAGGAATGGGCGGACAAGTTTGGCGGCAAGACCGCGGCGACGCCGAAGGCTGCAGCCGAGGGCCAGGATTTCGTGATGTGCTGCGTTGGCAACGACAATGATCTGCGCGCGGTCACGATCGGCGCCGACGGCGCGTTCGCCGGCGTGAAAAAGGGCGCGACCTTCGTCGACCACACCACCGCCTCCGCCGAGGTCGCGCGTGAGCTTGATGCTGCCGCGACCACGGCCGGCTTCAAGTTCATCGACGCACCCGTGTCCGGCGGCCAGGCCGGCGCCGAGAACGGCGTGCTGACCGTGATGTGCGGCGGCGCCCAGGATGCCTATTCCGGCGCCGAGCCAATCATCACAGGCGCCTATGCGCGAATGTGCAAACTGCTCGGGCCGGCCGGCTCGGGCCAGCTGACCAAAATGGTCAACCAGATTTGCATCGCAGGCCTGGTTCAGGGACTCTCCGAGGGCATCCACTTCGCCAAGAAGAGCGGCCTCGACGTCGCCGCCGTGATCGAGACCATCTCAAAAGGCGCGGCTCAGTCCTGGCAGATGGAGAACCGCTACAAGACCATGAACGACGACAAGTACGATTTCGGCTTCGCGGTCGAATGGATGCGCAAGGACCTCTCGATCTCGCTGGCCGAAGCCCGCCGCAACGGCGCCAATCTGCCGGTCACCGCGCTCGTCGACCAGTTCTACGCCGAGGTCGAGAAGATGGGCGGCAAGCGCTGGGACACGTCGAGCCTGCTCGCGCGCCTTAATCGCTGACACCTGACGAAGTGATCCTGCCTTGCTGATCGCACTCGCCGCAATCTTCGTCCTCGCCTATGCGGCGATCGCGCTCGAGCATCCGATCGGGGTGAACAAGAGCGCGTCTGCGCTGCTCGGCGCGGGCGTGCTCTGGACAATCTACTCGCTCGCGACGGGCGACCACACGTTGGTCAGCCGTCAGCTTGATGAGTCCGTCGCCTCCACCGCGCAGATCGTGTTCTTCCTGATTGGCGCGATGACCATCGTCGAGGTCATCGACGCCCATGACGGTTTCGAGGTCATCACCTCCCGCATCAGCACGACCAGCCAGATCCGTCTGATATGGCTGATTGGCTTCGTGACCTTCTTCCTCAGTGCGATCCTCGACAATCTGACCACCACCATCGTCATGGTCTCGCTGATCCAGCGGCTGATCGCCAAGCGCGACGACCGCCTACTGTTCGCCTCCCTCATCGTCATCGCCGCGAACGCCGGCGGTGCATGGACCGTGATCGGCGATGTCACCACGACCATGCTGTGGATAGGCGGACAGATCTCGCCGCTAAAGATCATGGGCGCGGTGTTCCTGCCCTCGCTGCTCAACCTGCTGGTGCCGCTCGCATTCATCAGCTTTTCGCTCAAGGGCAAGACCATCGCGTCGCCGCCGAAAGAGGACGGATTGCAGAGCGTCGATCCGGTCGAGCGGAACGTGATGTTCTATCTCGGACTCGGCGTACTGATCGCGGTGCCCGTCTTCAAGACGGTCACGCACCTGCCGCCCTTCATGGGCGTCCTGCTCGGGCTTGGCATCGTGTGGTTGGTCGGCGAGATCCTTCATCGCAACAAGGATGAGCATGTCCGTGGCCCGCTCACGCTTGCGCATGCGCTGACGCGGATCGACATGGGCTCGATCGTGTTTTTCCTCGGGATCTTGCTCGCGGTCGCCAGCCTCGAACATGCTGGCCTGCTCTCCATGCTGGCCAAATGGCTGGACGCCGCGATCGGTCGCCAGGATCTCATCGTCATCGTGCTCGGCCTGCTGAGCGCCGTCATCGACAACGTGCCGCTGGTGGCCGCGACCATGGGCATGTACGACCTCGGCCACTATCCGCCCGACAGCTTCCTCTGGGAGTTCATCGCCTATTGCGCCGGCACCGGCGGTTCGATCCTGATCATCGGCTCGGCCGCAGGCGTCGCCGCCATGGGGCTCGAGCGCATCGAGTTCCTCTGGTATGCCCGCCGCATCGCCGTCCCCGCGCTCGCCGGCTATCTGGCGGGAGCCGTGGTGTACATCGCGCAGCATGCGGTGCTGCAATGAGCTACTCAGGCCGGATCCAAAATTAACGCCGGGTTAACGTAATTCTTTAGCTCCTTAAGTCACCTCTTAAGGATTTCTTGCCAGAGATAGACAATGCAGAAGGCCCGCCTCGCGCGGGCAGGAATTGTTGTTGTGCGATGAGTAAACCCGCTGAAAAGCCCGAGGTTGTCCAGCTTCCGGCCGAGCCGGTGAGCGCGCCGTCGGCGAGCAGCCGAAGGGCTGCGGCGCAGCGGGTGCGCGAGGCGCGCGACAAGTTAACGTCGACCAGCGGAACCCGGCCGGCTTTCGACGCCGAGATGCTGCGCCAATATGCCCAGACGCGGCTGTCGGCCTCCTATGTCGCGATGCTGCTGGTCGTTGCCACCGGCGTGCTGTTCGGGCTGTGGATGCAGCCGATTCCGGCCGCAGCCTGGACCGCCGGCATGCTCTGCATCCACGCAGCGATGATCCGCAGTTGCCACCGCTTCCTGGCCGCGCCCTCCTCGCCAACCGCGACGCGCGCCTGGCGGACGCGCTTCGTCGTGCTCGACCTGCTCTATGGCCTATGCTGGATGGCGATCCTGATCCATCCCGTGCTCGACCTGGTCACGGAAACGCTGATGATGTTCCTGATGCTGCTGGTCATCGCAGTATCGAGCATGCTGGCGGCCAATCTGCCGATCGCGGCCCTTGCCGCCACGGCGCCGGTCGCGGTCGCGATGGCGCTGAGTTTTGTGATGACCGGCTCGCTGGACAATTACATCCTGGCCGGGCTCGCGCTCGCCGCCGAAGGCTATTTCGTGCTGCTGGCGCACCGCCTGCACTCCTCGACTTTCGCCACGCTCGAGGCGCGCGCCGAGAAGGACGCGCTGATCGGCGAGCTCGAACAGGCCAAGGCGATCTCGGATGAAGCCCGTCACCGCGCCGAATCCGCCAATGTCGCCAAGTCGCGCTTTCTCGCGCAGATGAGCCACGAACTGCGCACGCCGCTGAACGCGATCCTCGGCTTCTCCGAGGTGATGAAGAGCGAGATTTTTGGCGCGCATGCCGTGCCCGTCTACAAGGAGTATTCCGGGGACATCCATAATTCCGGCGTCCACCTGCTCAATCTCATCAACGAGATCCTCGATCTGTCGCGGATCGAGGCCGGCCGTTATGAACTCAACGAGGAAGCGGTCTCGCTGGTCGGCATTGTCGCCGACTGCCATCATTTGATGAAGCTGCGCGCCTCGAGCCGCGGCATCACCATCCACGAGGTGTTCGAGCAGGCGATGCCGCGGCTCTGGGCCGACGAGCGCGCAATCCGCCAGGTCGTGCTCAACCTGCTCTCCAACTCGATCAAGTTCACGCCGCAGGGCGGCGAGATCTGGCTCAAGGCGGGCTGGACGGCCTCGGGCGGACAATATCTCTCGGTGAAGGATTCCGGCTCCGGAATCCCCGAGGACGAGATCCCGGTCGTGCTCGCCTCGTTCGGCCAAGGCTCCAACTCGATCAAGTCGGCCGAACAGGGCGCGGGTCTCGGCCTGCCGATCGCAAAAAATCTAATCGACCTGCATGGCGGTACGTTCACGCTGAAATCGAAGCTGCGCATCGGCACCGAGGTGATCGTTACCTTCCCGCCCGAGCGCGTGATGAGCGCGCTGGCGCCGATGTCGGATGATTCTCCGCCGCTTCAGCCGGACAGTTCCGCGGTGGCGGACGAGAAGCGCAGGCCGCGTAACAAGCCGATCATGAGCGCAGGTACAGGCTCGTAACGAGATGCTTGCAGACATGCCCGACGATCCCTCACTATGCCCGAATGAGCAAAGAAACGCCGTGCGTCGCCGTCTGCATGATCGATCCCAAGACAAAACTGTGCTTCGGCTGTGGACGCACCTTGCCGGAGATCGCGCACTGGCATGCTATGGAAAGCGCGGAACGGCTGGCGGTCATGGCGCTGTTGCCGGTGCGCATGAATCAGGCTGGACTTGCGCCCATCGCGGGATCGCCGAAACGCACTTGACCGGCCGGCGCGCATCCGGAGGTGCGCGATGATCCGCTTCCTGCTCGTTCTCATCATGCTCGCCGGCACGGCGGGCGCCGTCGTTGCCTATGGCGATTCCGACCAGCTCGCGCGCGCGAGCAGCAGGGTCTCGCACATCTTTCGCACACAGACCGCATCGCCTGCCCCCGCCGTGCAGATCCAGCGCGGCCAGGGCGGCGAATTCGCGTTGCGCGCGAAGATCAACGGCGTCGTCGCACCGATGGTCATCGACACCGGCGCGACCTCGGTGGTGCTGACCTGGGAAACCGCGAAAGCGATCGGGCTGCCACTCGAGATGCTCGAATACGACGTCGATCTCGAAACCGCGGGCGGCCACACCAAGGCGGCCCGCCTCACGCTTGAGCGCCTCTCTGTCGGCCACCTCGTCGAGAAGTCGGTGCCGGCCCTCGTCGTTCAGCGCGGGCAGATGAAGACGAACCTGCTCGGCATGAGCTTCCTCGACCGCCTGGAGAGCTGGGGCGTGCGCGCCGACAAGCTGATGCTCACCGGCTATCCGGAGCTCCAGACCGGTCACCGCCGCTCGCGTCTGGCAGTCGACTAGACTCCCCACGAGAGCCGCGCCGCCACTGCCGACAGACGCGATCACGCGGGCTGCCATCCATCACGGACGCAACATCAAGCGGCGCGCCGCGGACTGGAATCCGGCTCTTCAAGTGACTACGGCTAGGCTGCCGCCTCCGCCGGCGCACGCGCACCGACACGCGCGATCGCATCGCGCAGCACCTCGAGGCCGGCGCCCGGCTTCACCCCCTGCTCGGAAAGATGGCGGCGGAAGGCGCGCGCGCCGGGAACGGCGTGGAATGCGCCGACGAAATGCCGCGTGATGGCGTGCAGCCGCGTGCCGTGCGCGAGCTGCTGCTCGATGTAGGCCATCATCGCCTCGATCGCATCCTGCATCGAGGCATGCGGCGCCGCCTCGCCGAAAATGTCTTGATCGACCGACAGCAGCCGCCATGGCTCCTGATAGGCGGCGCGGCCGAGCATCACGCCGTCGACGTGTTCGAGATGTGCTCTCGCCTCGTCGATGCCGGGGATGCCGCCGTTGATGATGACGGGCACGTCAGGCATCGCGCGCTTGAGGCGATAGACGCGATCATAGTCGAGCGGCGGGATGTCGCGATTCTCCTTCGGCGACAAACCGTTGAGCCATGCTTTCCGGGCATGCACGATCAGCGCATCGCAGCCGGACGCGACGACCGCGCGCGCAAGCTTGTCGAGCGCGATTTCCGGATCCTGGTCGTCGATGCCGATGCGGCACTTCACGGTGACCGGCACGGCAACCGCACGCTTCATCGCCTCGACGCACCCCGCCACGAGATCAGGCTCCGCCATGAGGCAAGCGCCGAAACGGCCGTCCTTCACGCGATCGGAGGGGCAACCGACATTGAGGTTGATCTCGTCATAGCCGAACTCCTCGCCGATCCGCGCGGCCAGCGCGAGCTCGCGCGGATCCGACCCGCCGAGCTGAAGCGCCACCGGGTGCTCGACCCTGTCGAACCCAAGCAGCCGCTCCCGGTCCCCATGAACAATGGCGCCAGTGGTCAGCATCTCCGTATAAAGCAGCGCCCGCCTCGTCAGGTGACGGTGGAACACCCTGCAATGCCGGTCGGTCCAATCCATCATGGGTGCCACGGAAAAGCGATAGCCTTGATATTTCAATAGTTTGTCTTACTCTTCAATGGGATGAACAGCGAACGTGTGCACTCCAAACTAGACGAAATTGCACACGTTTGTACCCGTTTTGACCTCTCAGTGCACACATAGTGCACACGAAAGTCGGAGTGCACACGCGTGGCGACCTTCACACAAATGGCATCCGGAAACTGGCGCGTCCAGGTCCGCCGCAAGACCCGCTATGTGGCCGAGACATTCCGACGGCGCAAGGACGGCGAAGAATGGGCGCTGGAGATGGAGCGCAATATCGACCGCAACGGATCATCCAAGCCACGCGCGGCGCGCAACGTCCGGACGTTTGGCGATCTGATCGACCTGCACGATGAAGACATGCATGAAGTTGGAAAGCCCCCTCGCCGATCAAAAGCTGCTGTGATGGCGTCGCTCAAGACTGAGCTCGGGAGTGTGAAGCTTCCCGTGCTCAATCGAGAACGTTTGATCGAGTTCGGAAGGAAGCGCGCCAAGCAAGGCGCTGGTCCCGCAACGTTGGCCATCGATTTGTCTTTCATCCGAACAATCATGACGCACGCAGCTGCGGTCCATGGCATCGAGGTTTCTGCCGAGGAAGCCCGCCTCGCACGCGTCGCGTTAAGTCACCTCAATCTGATTGGAAAGAGCAACGAGAGGGACCGACGGCCCACACAAGACGAGCTCGACGAACTAATCGAATACTTTGAGACGAACCCGCGGCAGTTCATACCGATGGGACGAATCGTCAGGTATGCCGTGGCAACGACATTGCGCCAGGAAGAGATATGCAAACCCGAGTGGCCTCTGGTTGACATGAAAAAACGATTGGTGGTCATTCAAGACAGAAAGGACCCGAGGAATAAGGAGGGAAATGACCAGAAAGTACCTTTGCTCAACCTAACGGGCTATGACGCGTGGGAGGTCGTGCTTCAGCAGCGGATTGTGACTCGAGGCTATGGACGAATCTTTCCCCATAACCACAGATCCGTAAGCGCGGCATTCACCCGCGCATGCGATGAACTCAAGATCGAAGACCTGCATTTCCACGATCTGCGTCACGAGGGTACAAGCCGTCTGTTCGAGGCAGGACTTCCAATCGAAAAGGTAGCATTGGTCACCGGTCACAAGGATTGGCGACAACTCCAGCGCTATACCAATCTCAAGGTTGAAGATCTTCTAAAGCTGCAGTACGCGCAGCAGCCGTCGATGGAAGAATTCATTGAGACGCTAGCAGCCTCCTAGAGGTCCACAATGTTGCGAGACGGTCGCAAACATCCGTCGATCGAATGCTATCGAACAGTCCGACCTACTGATAAGCTTTGTGTAATTTCCTTATCAGTCGCGAACTGGATAACTTTCGTATGAAACCTTATCAGTCGGCATGCTTACTCCGATTCGTATGCGTCGCTTTTCAGTTGCTAGGATTTCCAGGACAACCGCGCGTCAACTAAAT
>NZ_JADPJJ010000118.1:0-16723 GCF_023073375.1 Bradyrhizobium sp. 197
GCCTAGAAAGTCTGCAACCTCGGCCTCGACCGCCTGGGCCAGCAGGGCACGCGCTCCATTGCGCAAGACTTCTGTGAGTTGATCGTCGAAGATTCCTGGTTGAATCAGATGGATGACGTTATCGTTGGACACGGCATATCGCTCCTTCGGTGGAGAAGTGGAGGCGTCAAGCACGCCCACGATATGCCGCCTTTCCGATTCCCGCCGTCACCAACTTTGGGCGATAGCTCGCCTACCGCTTGTTACTATTATATGCGGTTGAGGGTGCTCGAAGCGGCCAACATACGGGCTGAGCTGGCCGCTGCCGGAGGGCATGGATGACGAGGGCCTGGAGCTGCTGCTGTTCCCGGCGCCAAAGGCTGCCTCGCAAAGCGACCGACGACCGTCCCCCGACTGGGTTTATGTGGAGAAGGAGCTACGCCGGCGCAGCGTGACACGCCTGCTGTTGTGGGAAGAGTATCGCGCCGCCAATCCAGACGGCTTTGGCTATACCTGGTTTTGCACGACTTTCGAGGCCTGGAAGCAGCGGGCGCAGCCGAGCATGCGTCAGACCCACATCGGTGGGGAGAAGGTGTTCGTCGATTTCGCTGGCGACACCATCGACATCTTCGATCCCATCACCGGCGAAGTGCGCGCCATGAAGCTGTTCGTCGCGGCGATGGGGGCCTCGAACTACACCTACGCCGAGGCCCGCCCAAGCGAGAGCCTGTCCGACTGGATCGGCGTGCATGCCAACCTGTTCAGGTATCTCGGCGGCGTGCCGAAGTTCGTGGTCTGCGATAATCTCAAGGCCGCCGTGACCAACCCCGATCGCTACGATCCCGGGATCAACCGAACCTATGCCGAGATGGCCGGTCATTACGGCACCGCGATCCTGGCGGCGAGGCCGAGGCGGCCAAAGGACAAGGCCAAGGTTGAGGTCGCCGTCCAGATCGCCCAGCGCTGGATCCTGGCCCGCCTGCGCAACCAGCGCTTCTTTTCCCTGGCGGAGCTCAATGCGGCCATCCGCGGCCTCGTCGTCGAACTCAACGCCCGCCAGATGCGCGGTTTTGGCTCCAGCCGGACCGAGCTGTTCGCCGAGATCGATCGTCCCAAGCTGGGAGAACTGCCGGACCAGCCCTACGTCTTTGCGCGCTGGAAGCGTTGCCGCGTCGCGCCCGACTATCATGTCGAGATCGACGGCCATTGGTATTCCACCCCTTATCGGCTGATCCGTGAACTCGTCGATGTCCGCATCGCCGACAAGACCATCGAGGTCTTCCACAAGGGACAGAGGATCGCCAGCCACGCCCGCGCGCCCAACCGATCCGCTTTTTTCTCCAGATCGCTTTGCGCTTGGCCAGCCGAAATGCACTAACGCCAGAGGGGATGTCAGCGACGCTGCAAGCTTTAGCTGCGTGGTTTCCAAGACACCCTAAATTGAACTCAAGGCACGGTCTATTGGAGCTTCTGCAAAGATCCCGTCGTCGCTTGTTCTCTGGCGTTTGGAACTGATTTCAGTCCACTTCGACACTTACAATCCCGAGATGGTCGAGCGAAAAATCGTAGACGGCATCTTCGGTCGGGAAGATGGTCTTCATCACGCTGCCTGTCATCACGATCTGACCCGCCTGCAGACCTTCGCCGCGGATGGCGAGGTGTGCGGCCAGCTAGGCCACGGAGTTGAAGGGATGGCCGAGGATATCCCGGCCATGGCCTTCGCCGATCGCGGCGCCGTCCCGCGTCGCCTTGCCGAGCACGCTTTCCAGATCCGGCCAGGCCGAGCGCCATTCGGAAGTCACGATGCCGCCATTCCAGGAATTATCTGCCAGCAGCGCAAGCACGTCGAGGCCGGTGTAATCGGCGGCGCGATCATCGACCAGTTCGATGGCGGCGCAAACGCCGCCGATATGGGGCGTGATCTGCTCGGCCGTCATGGGGGACGTCGTGGCCGGCACCTTTGATTTGAGGCGGACGGCGATCTCGAATTCGAGGCCGAGACGCCCGAAGTCGGCGCGCTTTATCGTCGCACCTGAGCGGTGCGCGCGTCGGGCGAGGACCACGCCGGCGATCGGATGATCGATGCCACAGAATTGCTGCATCGGCTTTGAGGTCAGTCCGACCTTGTAGCCGATGGTGTCGCCGTGCTCGGCGCGGAGCAGCTCGACATAATGTTGCTGGATATCGTAAGCGTCCGAGACAGTGGAAGGCGCGTTTGGCCGGTCGAAAGGCTTAAAACGGGTGTTCGCTCTGTGCTCGGCGAGCAGCGTGTCGGCAGCGCGCCGAGCCGCGGTCTCCTCCATCGTTCAATTCGGACCGAACCCGACCAAGGTGGCCCGCGCGATCGGCATCTTCGATGAATCGAAGCGATTTGCCGTCGAGCCTACCGCGATGGTCTCTTTGACATGGGACACCGCCGATCTTCGCTATCGCGATCCGTGGTAAGGGATGATGCAGCGCCGGTTCGGCTCGCCCTATGCGTTGGCGTATCGCCCGGACGTGCACGATGCCCTGATCGCCAAGGTGCCGGCAAACGCGATCTATTTGAACAAGGGCTGCGTCAGCGTCGCAACCACCAAGGACGACGCCACCGCGACCGTCTCCGACGCAACCACATCGAAGCTGACGTCATCGACGGCGCCGACTGCATCCATTCCGTGGTTCGAAAGATTCTGTTCGGTGAAAGTGTCGCGCGGTTTACCAATCAGATTTGCTGGCGTGCCATGGTGCCGATGGAGATCGCAAGTCGGCACGGATCACCGGGTGTCACGCAACCGACAGATTATATCGGCTGGATCGGGCGACCGGTCACGTCATTTGCTATCCGGTGCGCGGCGGCGAATACAAGAACATTTCCGCCGGTCGCGTTTCGGAAGAGTGGGCTGAAGAGTCCTGGGCAGTTCACTGAAGCATCGATGAAATGCTGCAGGTCTATTCCGGCTGGAATGAAGCATTGCTGGGCATGTTCCGGAAGATCACGAGTTGTTATCGCTGAGGCATTTACGACAGGGAGCCGCTCGAAAATTGGGTAAACGGCAGGATAGGTCTGATCGGAGATGCGGCCCATCCCATGAATGCCGACGATGGCCCAAGGCGCGGCGCAATCGATGGAGGACGGGCTCGCGCTGGCGCGAAACCTGGCAGATCACAAGGATGATCTCCCGTTGGCGGTCGCGGCGTATAACCTGGAAAAGCAACCGAGGGGAAAAAAGGTTCAGTTGCAGGCGCGCGATCAGTGCAACAACAATCGCAAGCCAGTCGCGCCGCCGCCGATCAGCCTGGATTGGATCTACGGCTGTCTCCCCGGTGCCTTTTCTCGTCTGTTCGGCCAACGTCTTCACCTCCGATGCCACCACCGCAAAACCGCGCCCGGCCTCACCGGCCCGCGCCGCCTCGATCGTAGCATTGAACGCCAGCAGACGTGGAAGCTGAACAGAAGGAGGTGGCCGAGGCTGAAGCTAGAAAATTACGGACGGAGAAAGAGCTGGAGCAAAAGCAAAAGGACGACCAGTACCGTCGGGAGCAAGAAAGCAAACAAACCGAGGCTGAGAAACGACAACGCCAAGAAGCGCTCAGAAAAGATAATGGAGCGCTGGCGCGCGGATTGCAAGGAGATGATTGCTGAAGAGGTGAAGGAGTTCGCGTCCGCGATAAGTGATGCGGGAGATAAGACGTACGTAAAGCAGAGATGGCCCACGCTGGCGACTTGGTATCGAGAGAAAATACGAGGAGCCTGGGAGCTCGAAAATGTTTCAACTGACCTCCGTGACTACGGCACTGTGAAATGGAAAAATCGTGTTCTTGAGGCTGGTTTTGTCGAGGTCACATTTAAGCTAAAGCACAGGGAGCTTGGTGAGCATCAGCAGAAATGCTTTTTGGTCGTCTACGTGGCGGACCGCGATTTTGCGGTTCCGAGAGATCCCATTGCAGTTCCATGCGAAGATGCCAACGCAGTGACCAGGTACAAGATAGCGCATGAGTTCTCGAGCAAATGGATCGCCAATTAGACCTTCGATCCGAGGGTAAAGAGTGGTCGGCCTTAGGCGAGAGCGAGAGCTATACCTGCAAGCGATTTCGGTTGTTAGCCACCGCGGCCGACATTGGAGGAAGCGTTATCCAGCCATCGCCGCGTTGCATCGTCACTCCATCCGGGGACCGCGAAACGCGCCCGAGAATTGACATCCGGACTCGGACGTTCCGCCGCTGTTGGGCGCGCCCGAGCGTGACGCACCTTTGCAGCGTCGGCCGAGGTGCACAGGACGATCAAACTCACCGCCAAAACAGAGCGCATAGCATCAGCTCCAATCCCGCAACCGCCCCCTATCTGATGCTCCGACTGTTCCCCCACAATCTGTACCGGCTTCACAACTGCGAGAAGAGGCGAAAGCGCGCGAGCTACTTCGTGTCCTGGGTAGAAACAATTTAGCCAGTTCGGGTGAGAGGAGCCGGGCTTCGGTCCCGCGCCATTGGGTCAGGACGCCTTGCTCTCGAGACGGCTTTTCATCTGGATACCGGCCCACACTGATACTGCGAGTAATCTCATTTCGAAAAAAGAGCCTGGTACGTCCTGTCAGACCGTCGATGCTTGAATTCGCTCTCGCAAGTTCTGCTCCCGGCCCTCTTAACAGACGAATTCGTACTCTAGGCGGACGTCTGCTCTCGACGGCAAAGCGAACTGTTGCTACCGCCAAAAGTTCTTGAAGCGCGTAGGCGACAGTTCTGTGTAGCGCACAGTGTGCTGGATGTTCTTGTGCCCTAGATAGGCTTGCAGGGCGCGGGTGTCATGGCCTTTGTTGGCGAGCGCATATCCGCAAGCGTGCCGAAGCATATGTGGATGCGCCTTGAAGTTCAGCCCTGCCGCGGTCCCTGCACGCTCGATCAGTCATAGGCTGCGGCCACCGCGACATCGATCTTGTCGTGCAGTTCCTTTATGATCAGGACGAGACCGTCATCGTAGGTCGCTCGGTCAGATTGATCGAGGTCATCCGGGTTAGCCCCAGCGCGCAACATTTCAAGCACGTTGTAGAGTCCCGTGAGCGTCAAATGCGCGTGCTCGGTCAGCACTCTTTTCCGGTGCGCATCGAGTTCTTCGACGATGACACGGATCGCTTGCTTTGAATACTGTTGGCATCGGGAAACGGGAATGGGTCGAAGCATTGAGACTTTGTATATCGAGGGCGGTCTTCGAGTGTCCCGGCCTGAGCAAGCGCCCAAACAACGTGGATTCGTGATGAAAGCACCCCAAGTTGCGCTGCATCGTCAATTGCAATCACAACCAACTTTTGACACGAAACAGAGCGGGATGAGGCCTTCCGAATCAGAACCCGCAGCAAGACCCGCCACCCGAGCCGCACGGACAGCGTATCGACGGAACTCGTGGCGTCCGGCGCCGTTTATGGGGGCATGGCATCCCAAACAGGGCTAACGCGTCGAACTTGGACCCAGCTTCTGGGGGCAGGGGCCTGCTTCGTCATGCTTTCGGCATGCGACGCCGGCAACCCCGCCAATTTGGGTTCTTCCGTCGATGTTTCGGGGAGTTTGCCACCGCTTGCGTTTACTATGCGCCGGGCTTCCGACGGTCACGAGGTGACGGCTGCCGACTATCGTGGAAAGCTCGTACTTCTGTACTTCGGCTATACGTCATGCCCCGACGTGTGCCCGATGACGCTTTCCAACCTGACGACGATGCTTGGCAGGCTTGGCGCACGCTCTGATCAGATCCGCGTCCTGCTCGTCACGATCGATCCCAACCGCGACAATCTGGG
Source organism: Bradyrhizobium sp. 197 (assembly GCF_023073375.1). Taxonomy (NCBI): domain Bacteria; kingdom Pseudomonadati; phylum Pseudomonadota; class Alphaproteobacteria; order Hyphomicrobiales; family Nitrobacteraceae; genus Bradyrhizobium; species Bradyrhizobium sp. 197. The sequence goes on from NZ_JADPJJ010000118.1 coordinate 5,745, forward strand.
CGTCCTGAAGCAGTACACCAGTTCGTTTGCGCTGCAGGTCGATGCCCTACGGGGAACGGCTGATCAATTGGCCGCACTCGCAAAACGCTATCGCGTTGCCTATTCGGTGAAACCGACTCCCGGGTCCGGAGGCTACGAGGTGACGCACAGCACCGGCGTTTATTTGTTCGACAAGGGCGGAAACGTGAGGCGGCTGTTCGCCGGACTGGAAAGCCCTGCGCCCGCCGGACTGGATGCGATGGTGCAGGATTTGCGCATTCTCCTCGGGACGCCACCTGCCCCGGGCTGGCTCTCACGTTTCATGCACTCGTCCTGATCGGGTTCATCGTCCGGTCCACAGCCTTGCCTCGACGGCCGTCGAAGACCCCTCCGCGCCGAGCTGCTGCGGCGTGTCGCTGCAGCGGCGTGACGCGTTCAGGATGAGCATGATTGCGAGCACACTCATCATCGCAGTTGGAATCCATATCACAAGGCCGCCAAGCGTTTGATCGGCGGACGCGCTCACTCCCGGAAACAGCGGGCCGCACAAGCCGTAACTAGGATATAGCTCGTAACGGCTGAACGCGATCAAGGCGCCGCCGAGAATCTGCGGAAACATGACACCGATCGAGAGCATTGCCCTGACGGCGAAGGAGGTCCGCGCAGGCGGCGACGGGCGCGGATCCAGCAGAAGGCACCAAAACAGGATTCCGTCGACAATCATGCTCCAATTCATCAGCGCGTAGAGACGCGAATCGAGCATGGCACGGAAATGCACGGCAGGAATCAGCCAGAAGAAGATGATGCCCACGAATAGCGATGCAGCGAGGATCGGTTGCTGCACAAATTTGACGGCGCCCAGGACCATACGATGCTGCAATAATGCGCGCAGCCCCCGCGGCATCCCTCGCGCGATTGTGGCTCCTGGCCACGATAGCGCTATGAGCATCGGCCCGAGATGATGCATCACCGCATGCTGGATGCGATTGAGCACGAACATGTGCTGGGCCGCATACTCGAAATGCGTGTCCAGCACCGAATAGATCGCGAGGGTACCCACAAGAAAGCTTACCCACCGCGCCAGCAAAGGCCTGCGCGCCGCCGCTGTGCGGGCGACGCCGCGGACAAACCACCATATCACGAGCCAGGTGCTCGCAAATGCCGCCCAAGAGAAGTCCCACGGCGCCCAGAACGGCATCACAGCGGCACGGTCAGCACACAGCAACCAAAGAACGAAGCCGGTGACGACGAGCAAGGTGCCGGCGACCAGGTCGTGCCGATCCATGCAATGGACGGCTTGGTCACCGTCGTCCACCGCTTTCGTCACCGGGCGCCAAAGCGTGGCGTGATCTCTATCGAACGTGTCCGTTACGTTAGTCTTCATCGAAGCGATCAGCGAACGAGCGGCAACGTTTCGAATGTGTGGTGAGGAGCCGGGGACGGTACGGTCCACTCAAGCGTAGTGGCGCCCGGGCCCCAATAGTTGGCCTCTTGGACATGCCGGCCGGCGAGCAGCGTGTAGAGCAACACGCCAAGGCCGAAGACAAAGGAAATTCCGCCAAGATAGGCTCCAATGGAACTGATCAAATTCCAGCCGGCAAAGGCTGGGGGATAATCGATCACGCGGCGCGGCATGCCCTCCGCGCCCAGCATGTGCATCGGGAAGAACGTCAAGTTGACGCTCACGAACGTCGCCCAGAAATGGAGCTTGCCTGCCCATTCCGGATATTGCCGGCCGCTGATCTTGCCGATCCAGTAGTACAGTCCCGCGAAGAGGCCGAATGCGGCGCCGAGCGACATGACATAGTGGAAGTGGGCGACGACGTAGTAGGTGTTGTGGGCCGCGACATCGAAGCTTGCGCTCGCGAGATTGACGCCGGTGACCCCGCCGACCGTGAATACGAAGATGAAGCCCAAGGCCCACAACATCGGGGCACGCAAATCGAGCGAGCCGCCCCAGATGGTCGCGAGCCAGGAGAACACTTTGATGCCGGTCGGCACCGCGATGACCATGGAGGCGAACGAGAAGAAGATTTGCGCCTCCAGGCTTATCCCGGTGAGGAACATGTGATGAGCCCAGACGATGAAGCTGATAAATGTGATTGATACGAGCGCATAGATCATACCGAGATAGCCGAATATGGGCTTGCCGCTGAAGGTGGCGATGACCTGGCTTATGACGCCGAAGGCCGGAAGGATCATCATGTAGACCTCGGGATGCCCGAAGAACCAGAACAGATTTTGGAACAACATCGGATCGCCGCCACCGGAGGCATCAAAGAAGGTGGTGCCGAAATTGCGGTCGACGAGAAGCATGGTGATGGCACCCGCCAGAACCGGGATCGACACAATCATCAAAACGGCGGTGCATAGGATGGCCCAGGGAAAGAGCGGCATCTTGAACAGATGCATTCCTGGCGCACGCATGTTGAGGATGGTGGCGAGGAAGTTCATCGAAGCGAGGATCGAAGAAGCCCCCGACAAGTGGATCGACAGGATCGCCATGTCCACAGATGGGCCCGGTTGTCCGGTGATCGAGGCCAGAGGCGGATAGAGCGTCCATCCGGTGCCCGAGCCGCTCCCGACGAACAGTGAGGATATCAGCATCGTCAGACCGGCGATGAAGAGCCAGAAGCTCAAATTGTTCAAGCGCGGGAACGCCATGTCTGGCGCGCCGATCATCAATGGAACAAAGTAGTTTCCGAAACCTCCGAACATCGCGGGAATGATGACGAAGAACATCATCAGCAGGCCGTGGGCCGTCACGATCACATTGTAGAGCTGGCCGTCAGGATTGCCCGCCGCATCCTTGAGGAATTGAACGCCGGGCGATTGCAATTCCATACGCATGACGATGGAAAGGCTGACCGCCAGAATACCGGCCAGGGTCGCCCCACAAAGGTAGAGTGTACCGATATCTTTGTGGTTGGTGGCTTCGAGCCACCGTCGCCAAAAGGACTCTGCCTCATGCGGCACGGGCGTAGGTAACGCGATATCAGCCATGTTCAATCTCCGGCAAGCTAATTCGGTGAGCGACGTCCCTCCTGGGGCGGCGCGCTCAGCAAAGAGACCTTCTGCTGCTTTTGACTTTCAACCCAGGCAGCAAAGTCCTTCTTTGAAACGGCTCGAATGCCAATCGGCATGAAAGCATGATTTTGTCCGCACAGTTGCGAACACTGTCCGTAGTAATCTCCCTCACGGTCGATTTTTGTCCAGATCTCGTTGATGCGGCCGGGCATCGCGTATTTCTGCAAGCCGAGCGAGGGGACCATGAATGAATGAATGACGTCGGCTCCGGTGACCTCGATGTGGATCACTGTCCCAACCGGCAAAACGGCATAGTTGTCGACGGCAAAAAGCCGCAACGCTTGCTGGCCCTGTTGGGATTTAAGCTTGGCTTCCGGCAGGATCATGCTGATGATGTCAAGATTGCCCTCGGTGGGATATTGGTATTCCCAATACCATTGATGGCCTGTGACTTTCAGCGTCATTCCGCTGGAGGGGATAACGTTGTAACGATAGACGAGAGCGAAAGAAGGTACGGCGATGTAGGCGAGGATGGCGACGGGAACAACGGTCCACAAGATTTCGAGGGGTGTATTGTGTGTCCTCTGCGACGGCACGGTGTTCCTTGACCTTCGAAAACGCCAGACCGAATAAAGCAGCAGGACGGCGACAAGGGAGCAAATGGCCAGATCGACGCCGAACAACAGGTTGTGCAGCCTGAGGAGATCCTGTTCGAACGCTGTGCCCGCATACTGAAAGTTCAATTCCCAGTCCACGGGCCTGCCAAGGACAGCATTGCTGATGCTGTTCGACACCGCGCGCTGCACCCAGTCCTGCGCGGCGACCACGCCGAACACCGCGGCGATGCCACACACCACCAGCGCTACGCCGAGGAAAATGAGTCCGTCCTTGATCTTGGACATACAGCTTGTCGCTTCGGATGAACCATCAACTGAACGACATGTGCGATGTTCCAAAAAGGTAATACCTTCCCTGGAAAGTAATTGTGAACGGATACTTGGCCGAGAGCCGCATATTCGCCAACAACCGGATGCATACTCCACTCTGATAGAGGCTTGGATAGAGGCTTGCGTGTCTTGGGCTCGAGTTAATTCTCGAACGAGGAGCTAGTGTGCGACTGTATAGTCTACATGCAGCAGCAACGCGCCCCGCCGAAGTTGGAGAGACGCTGAGTCTCCACGATTTTCCTGGAACATCGACCCGGGGTGGCAGTTTGTGTGCTTTCGGAAACTGAGCTCGCCTCCGATCAAGATGTTAAATTCAATAACGGATGGATCTGGACCACAACAGGCAATATTCGGGTCGGCAAATGCCCGGCTCCATAACCACGACGCGATCGAGTTTCAAACGGGACCTGTACTGTTGACCCATCTTAAAGAGAGCCAGCGAGCGACTGTGCTTCAACTGCCCGCATGTCAGAGGATCTCAGACGGCGCGCCCCAGTCTGCGGTGGCCTCCGACAAAAACACGAGCGTCTCGGCAATCTGACTCAAAAAGTGCCTCGTCGGAGATCGGCACGGGCGAGTGCATTGCATTTTCGTCGGCAGAGCTCCGGAGACGAACACGGCCGCGAACATTCTGATCGGTCCGAGCTACCTTCGGGCTGTACTTGTCGCAACATGATCCGGCTGGCAGCTATCGGGAAGGGGAGGTAGGCGTGCGCACTGACGAAACGTTTCAGACTCGTTGGGTTGGCAATCGATCTGATCCGATCGGTCGCCGCGCGGCTTTGTGGCCGCTGACGACTTCGCGCTTCAGATCGGTGTGCTCTGCCGAAGCCGAGACAATGCGAGGTCTCTTCTCTCCCTTTGCATGAGGCGTAAATGGCCGACGCTCCGTTACGAAATTTCGATCAATTTTGGACCGCAGCATCCTGCTGCTCACGGGGTGTTGCGTCTCCTGGAGCTTGACGGCGAAGTGGTGCGGCGCGTCGATCCGCATATTGGTCTTCTGCATCGCGGCACTGAGAAACTGATCGAATCCAAGACCTACCTGCAGGCGCTGTCCTATTTCGATCGTCTCGACTATGTCGCACCGATGAATCAGGAGCATGCTTTCTGTCTAGCGGCCGAGAAGCTTCTTAACATCACAGTGCCAAAGCGAGGCCAGCTCATTCGCGTGCTTTATTGCGAGATAGGTCGCCTACTTTCGCAACTTCTCAATGTTACGACGCAGGCGATGGATGTCGGTGCACTTACTCCTCCACTCTGGGGCTTCGAGGAGCGCGAAAAACTTATGGTGTTCTACGAGCGCGCTTCCGGTGCGCGCATGCACGCAAACTATTTCCGTATCGGCGGCGTGCATCAGGATTTGCCGCCGAAGCTTTTGGACGACATTTGGGCCTTTTGCGATCCTTTCCTGAAGGTGTGCGATGACCTCGACGGCCTGCTGACGGGGAATCGCATTTTTAAGCAGCGCAATGTTGGGATAGCCGAGGTGAAGCTCGCAGACGCGTGGGGGTGGGGCTTCTCCGGTGTTATGGTCCGCGGCTCAGGGGCAGCCTGGGACCTCCGCAAGGCACAGCCCTATGAATGCTATTCCGAATTCGATTTCGACATCCCGATCGGAAAGAATGGCGATTGCTTCGATCGCTATCTTGTGCGCATGGAAGAAATGCGTCAGTCGGCGCACATCATGAAGCAATGCCTGGAAAAGTTACGGCTGCCCGAAGGCCAAGGGCCGGTCGCCATTCTGAACAACAAAATTGTTCCGCCGCGCCGTGCAGAGATGAAACGCACGATGGAAGCGACCATCGAGCATTTCAAGCTCTTACTGAGGGCCATCGAGTGCCCGCCGGTGAAGTCTACGCCGCGGTGGAAGCGCCGAAGGGCGAATTCGGCGTCTATCTTGTTTCCGATGGGACCAATCGCCCATACAAGTGCAAAATTCGGGCTCCCTCATTCGCTCATCTTTCGGCCATGGACTTCCTCACGCAAGGCCACATGCTGGCCGATGTTTACGCGATCATCGGATCGCTCGACATCGTGTTTGGTGAGATCGATCGATGAGGCTTGGGTGATCCTCCAACCCCATTTGGTATGACAGTGCGTGATAGGGATAGAAATCGTATTGTGAAAGCACCGGGCTCCTCCCTCGGGTTCTGGCGTCTGGGTTTGTCGGCCGACGCATTGTAAAGCATTTGCACGAACTCGAACTCTCGGTGCGGATCGCCTCGTGGCTTCCGGACCGCGCTCGTGCTCTTTTTGGTGAGGCGAATCCACATCTGCAGCTATAATGAGATGGATGCCTGAAACAACGACTGCTGCTGCATGGTTGATCTTTCTTGCAACCTACGCCGTCGTGGCTCTTGGCAAGATACCCGTGTACCGGATTGACCGGGCTGGAGCGGCCTTGCTTGGTGGCAGCTTGATAGTCGCCAGCGGCGTGTTGTCGCTCGAAGAAGCGTACCAAGCGGTCGATTTCAATACGATTGCGCTGTTGCTTGCAAGGCGTGCAGCGCGGCATACATGCGAGCATGGAAAAACGCCAGCCCCGATCGCCAAGAGTACGACAGGCGAAAGTCAAAGGAATGGCAGGCAACACATCCCCGCTATACGAAACAGACAAAGCTTCGTCTAGTCTACGGCATGTCGCTCGAAGACTAGCAATGTTTCGGGCGCAGAACGGCGTCTGCTTCATCTGCCAATGCGAAGATCGCAATATCGTCAAGAAGACCGGCAAGCGCCGCGAGCTTGCCGTTGATCACTGTCACGAAAGCGGCACTGTCCGCAGCCTACTTTGCGGCGACTGCAATCGACAACAATAAATACTCGGTCACGGCCAGCGCTGTCGGGCGACCTGTCGAGGTTCACGCCTGCGCCGACCGCATTGTGATCCGCCAGGACGGACGCATCGTTGGCGGGCATGCTCGCTCGTTCGGCCGCGGCGATACCGTCTACTGGCATTACGTGCCGGTGCTGGCTCGCAAACCCGGTGCCTTGCGCAACGGCGCTCCCTTCAAGGACTGGGTGCTGCCGGCGGCGATTGAGCGTGTACGGCGCAAGCTCGCCAGTGTCGACGATGGTAATCGGCAGATGGTCGACATCCTCAACGCGGTTCTGACCGACGGCTTGCCGGCCGTCGAGGCGGCCTGTGCCGAGGCGATCGCTCACGGCGTTCATTCCGCCGATGTCGTGCTCAACGTTCTGGCCCGCCAGCGTGATCCTGCGCCGCCGGCCAACGTCCTCACCCCGGCTGCGCTGACATTGCGCCATGCCCCGATCGCCGACTGTGCTCGTTACGACCACCTCAGGAGAACCATCTGATGGAGCGTACTCAACTGTTCGACCTCATGGGTGAGCTCAAGCTCTACGGCATGAAGGCTGCCTTCGACGAGATCATGGCGACCGCCATCAAACGCCAGCACGAACCCCAACGCATTGTCGGCGACCTGCTCAATGCCGAGATCAACGAGAAGCAGGCCCGCTCGATCAAGTACCAGCTCACCATCGCCAAGCTGCCGCTTGCCAAGGACCTTGAGGACTTCCAGTTCGAAGGCACCCCCATCAACCAGACCCTGGTCAATGATCTCGCCGGCGGCGGCTTCATCGCCCAGCAACGTAACGCCGTTCTGGTCGGCGGTACCGGCACCGGCAAAACACATATGGCCATCGCCATCGCCAGAAGCTGCATCCGATCTGGTGCCCGCGGCCGCTTCTACAACGTGGTCGACCTCGTCAACCGCCTGGAGATCGAGACCCGCAACGGACGGCAGGGTCGTATCGCCGAGCATCTGACCCGGATGGACTTCATCGTCCTCGACGAACTCGGCTACCTGCCGTTCGCCCAATCCGGCGGCCAGCTCCTGTTCCACCTCGTCAGCCGGCTCTATGAGCGCACGTCGATCATTGTCACCACCAACCTCGCGTTCGGAGAATGGCCCAGCGTGTTCGGCGACGCCAAGATGACCACCGCGTTGCTAGACCGGCTGACCCATCACTGCGACATCGTTGAGACCGGCAACGACAGTTGGCGCTTCAAAAGCCGCGACGACGATCACACAGCCCGCGCTCGCCTCGTCTCCGCTATCCCGACCAGCTCCGACGAGGCGAGCGCTACCGTCAAAACCCGCCGCTCTAAGGGGCGCATTGCCTCACGCAGAATGTTACTGGACAACTTCTCGCCGATGACTGGAGCAGCGCCACCAAATTGTTTCGGTGGTCTCTATGGCGGGAAAGATCAGTATGGGCGCGCGGCGCGAGGTGTTGTCGGCGGTGATCGCGTGTTACCGGTCGGCCAAACGGGCGGAGAAGGGGCGGATTCTCGACGAGCTGTGCGCGACGACGGGTTGGCATCGCAAGCATGCGGTGCGCGCACTCCGGCGGCGCGCAGCGGTTGGGCCCGGCGCGGTCGAGGCAGCTCGAGAGCGCAAGCGTAGATATGATCCGACGATCAAGGACGCGGTGACGGCGCTGTGGGAGGCGTCGGATCGCCCAACACGCTCGTGAATGGCGCGGCTCTCTCGGTATTCGCGATCGCCTCCGCCGTGGTCGGGATTGGCGCCAGGGCGCTGCAACCTCGGACCGCGATGACCGGCGGCGCCGCCGCATCTGCACTAGGCATGGTGCTGCTGGCGGAGGCGGTCGCTCATCATCATTTGCCAGTCTTCCTCGCCGCTGGGGCGATCTCCGGCGCCGGATATAGCCCGCTGTTTTTCGGCGGCCTGCAGACGATCAACAGCGCGGCGCCGTCCGAGCACCGCGGCGGCGTGCTCTCGGCAATCTATTTGCTGGCTTATGTGTCGCTGGGTGCCGTCTCGCTCCTTCTCGGCGCGGTGGCGACCGCGCACGGGCTCGGTTTCGCCGTCAACCTCGGCGCGGGCGTGATCGCTCTGTTCAGCGTGATCACGGTCGCTTTGGTCGCGATGACCCGCGCCGGATCGATCTAGATTGCTATTCCGTCGAAAGGCGAAGGACAACACATGATCAGGACCACACGGGAAAGACTTCCGGCGGACCATGCGGCGGCACGCCCGGCGGCGGCTGTGACGGCTTTGGATCGACAGGTTGCGGAACTTCGGTGGGTGTTCCGGCTAGGCGTTTAGTCAGTCTCATTGCGCCACCTCCGCAGTATAAGGACAGACGGACAGAACGGGCGGCCACGATCGCGCCTATACGCGCTCCGCGCGCAGCCATCTAGAAATTGGTTCATTGGAGCTAACGCAGAACCCGGCGCAGGAGTTTCTCTTCGGGATAACTTGCCAGCAAATGAGTCGCCGGGTGCTCCACAGTTCTCAAACATCCGACGGGTCATACGACATGTGAGGCCCTGCCTGACTCGTTTTCCATCGACCTTATGGCTTTTAGCTCGCCTTAATAAGCAGGGAATAGCTTCGGCCGTTCGCACCAAAGTTTCGACAGAGAAACGCTTAATCGAGTGAGTGGGCGAAGAAGCCCAACTCACTGAAGCACCTTAGGCAACACGACCACATTCTGCCGCCTCGACCTGACCGAGGACAACCTGTTGAGGCTCCAAATCTAGCGCTCTTCATTTCCCGTCACGAGGCAACACGTCACGAGATGCTCAGCGAACGCCGTCGAAGACCTCGGCGACGTCGTAAAGGTGTGGGTCAATTTGGTCGGTCAAATCGTCAAACGTCCCCCAGGCCTTGCGAAAGTCTGGCGCTTGGTGAGCCTGCCGCAAGAGCTCGCGGCTTTGCCATTGGACATAGTTGACAATTCGCCCACCATCGAAGCGGCGATGCAGGCTGATTGAGACAAATCCCGGCTGGCGCGCCATGAAACGTGCTCGCTCTGCCATCAATGACAAAGCCTCAGCCTGCTTTTCCGGCCCGGACTCAACGACCGTGATCTGCGTGATTGTCTGATTGTTGGCCTGAATATTTGGCATGACGTCTCTCCGTTCTCAGTTGGTTTTCTGCTACGCAAGGCAGTGATCCTGACATTTCGGTGGTCTCAGATCCAGAACTCATCGATCAATCTCGCCGAACACGATATCGATGGATCCGATGATGGCAGAAACATCGGCCAGCATGTGTCCGCGCGTCATAAAGTCCATCGCCGAGAGATGCGAAAAGGAGGGCGCGCGGATCTACACTTGTAGTGTTCATTGGTCCCATCGGAGACAAGATAGACGCCGAACTCGCCTTTGGGCGCTTCGACAGACGCGTAGACCTCACCGGCAGGAACGCGATGTCCCTCGGTGTAGAGCTTGAAGTGTTCGATGATTGCCTCCATCGAACGCTTCATTTCATTCGCGCCGCGGCGGAACGATCTTGTGATCTTGCGTCGCGACCGGCCCCTGTCCGTCAGTTTCCTGAAGTTTTTCGATGCGTTGCTTCATGATACGGACCGACTGCCGCATCTCCTCCATGCGCACGATATAGCGATCGTAACACTCGCCGTGCTTGCCAACAGGGATGTCGAAATCAAACTCGGGGTAGCACTCGTAGGGCTGTGCCTTGCGCAGGTCCCATGCCGCGCCGGAGCCGCGCACCATTACGCCCGAAAACCCCCAAGCCCAAGCATCGGCGAGATTAATCACCCCAACGTCGACATTGCGCTGCTTGAAGATGCGATTGTTGGTCAGCAGACCATCTGCTCATGGAATGCTGCATGCCGGTTCGTCATAGGCGCATGGCGACAATCGAGTCCGGAACTAAGAGGAAGATCATCGAATGGCCGTGCCCGCGCAATCAGAGATTACATACGACGACAGTACACCCGACGCAAACCAGCGCCGCGATGCGCGGCGTAGTCGACTAGTAGGTTCTCACCGTTTCGTCCAAGCAAGGGATTGCGCGCAACTGCGTCCCTCAAAGTTTCGCCAGTACCAGAAGCGATGGCCTTTCGGCTTGGTTGCGGAATCTAATCTCTGCGAGGATGCGGTATTATCCGAGCGCATCAAGCAACCTGCTAGGGTCTGTTGGGATTCAGGATTCTCATCGGGGCTTGGTTGTGATTCAAGCTTGGGATGGACCGATTCGTTTTGACTGACGCCCAATGGGCGAAGAT
>NZ_JADPJJ010000026.1:0-15962 GCF_023073375.1 Bradyrhizobium sp. 197
GGCTGAGCGAATAAACTTTCAGGTTCTTCTTTACGTTATCCACGCCGGGCTTGGGATCGCCGTCCCTCAAGAAGGTGCGGAAGAACAGCAGGTTTCCAATTGTGCGCGGACGCGCAACAAAATACCCATCGGGGACCGCGCCCGTGTAGCCCGGCGGCAGCAACAGGTACTTGCCTCCTTTACCTTTATCTGGACCGGTGATGCCAACATCGCTAACCCACCGGAACCAGGCGTCATCGATCGGGCCAAGTACCTCTGGCGGGATCTCCACGACCAGCGGACCATCCTTCGTGCTCAGATAGAGCAAAGTGTAGGGTGTGGTTGTATTGGCAGTAAGGAACAGCGACTTGGCGTTCAAAAGTTGCTCTGAGATCAAAACAGTCTGATTGACGGATCCAAACTCGGCGAAGCCTTTAAGAAACGCTTCAATCGAAACGGCGGGCAACGCAGCAAGGTATGCTTGAACGCCGCGTTGAAAATCGAGGTTGTCGTAGACCTTCGCCGCTGTAGCTTCGTCGGGGAAGCCATCAATAAATTTGAGTGTACCGATCCGCGTTTCGACCGTGTTCGGCGTTACGAGGTACGGAGGTGTTTCGGTGGTCATCTTCATCTTGGGCGACTGTGCGTGCGCCGGCGTACCTGCGCACAAAAATAGCAAAGTGACGGCTCCGAACTTCAACGCACTGTGAAAGTTCATGTTGGGCACTCCGTGAAGGTCGGATTTGCTATGACTAAGGCGTGCAATTTCCCACAAAGCTGAAGTGGCGACCCCGGCGCCTCGATCAATGAGTGTAGCAAAGACGCGCGCTCGTACAATGCGATTTCGGCGGCGGCAATGTCCGGTTCGGGCCATTTGCGTCAATTTGCCCCCTCCTTCCTGATGTCCGGTCTGGCCCAGACTGCCGACGTGCCGGACACGAAGGCGATCTTCCCCTTCGGGCCAAGAGCACAAGCCGGAGTGCAGAGCCCGCTCACGAGGCGGCCTTACTCTTTGTCCTCGGTCCAACTTTGCTCACCGCACTGGCACTTGAATATGCGGACGATCCCCCCGGTCTGGGGATTGAGCATCTTCATTAGATGCCCTAAAGGAAGCCCATGGCGCGTTCTAAGGGTGCTGTCCGATCAGCCTCGATCAGGCCATCTCGTTCTCCGTCCCTGCCGCGCGCCGCCGCCAGATCCCGGCAGATGCCGCTCCAAGCGCGCGAGTTGTCCGTTAAGGCGCGCGAGTCAATTGAGGTGTCGGCGGAGATTCCTGATGATCTCGCGCAGGTCGTCCGCATATTCCCTCGATGATGCGTCGAGCCTCCTCCAAGCGCGAAGGCTTGGGCTCTGGCGCCTCTCTATGCGGGCCTGGCTCGTCCGATTGGCTCATGCCCAAAGGCTCGCCGAGAACCACCGTTGAGTGTTGAGATGGATCAAAGAACGCCGGACGGACACTTGGTCATCCAAGGTTCAGGAAGGAACGTCTAACGTTGGTTAGCGGGGATAGGCTCCGCTGGAGTAGCATGGATGAAATTCAAGCTTACACTTGCCGCACTCACCGTTCTCGGTGGCGCCGCATTTTCATTTGCAACGGCATCGGCAATGCCAGTTGCTCCGCTCGGACAATCAACGTGGTAGCCTTGGTGTGCGGCCGGCACGGATGCGTCCGAACTCGCCCGGTCTATCGACCTGCCTATCGCCGCGGCGTAGTCGTCGTTCGTCGGCCTTATGCCCATCGATACTATCGGCGCTACTGAGCTTCGTTCACGGGAAAAGCCCCGCCAGCGTAAGCAGCGCACAGGAAGAGGCTGCCAACTGAGGCGGCTCCTGTTCCATTGGGAAATTTACGGGCGGACTACTCCGGAGGCTGCACCCCGGGCGAGCTGAGCCATTCGGTCATGTGAGCGCCGACCTCGACATGTCGGGCTCTGCGCAGCAAGGCTCCCCGCTGCGCTCCAAGGGAGCTTCTTGGCTTTTTGTTGGTCGGCATCTAAGCGCGAAGTGTCCTAATCCTCCAGCCCGATTGTCCTAATTAGGACAGCACCCATTTGCGTTCCTCTGCGCCGACTGGGCGAACTTGCCATAGCCTGCTCTGAGGACGATAATCGACATTGTTAAAGGTAACTCGCTCTCGCTTCTCCAGCGCACCCGCCTTTTGGGTTTGCGTCGCCCTCGTCCCCATTGCAGTCTGGAGCGCTTGCGGCGACCTCTAAACGACGTTGTCCTGATGGACCTGACGGCGACCGAACGCGACTTCTTGAACCGCTTGGCTTTGGAATCCTGGGCCAGCCCGCCGCTATTTGAACCATGAGCTCGTCGCCCGCCTGGTCGAGCTTGGGCTCGTCGAGGCCGAACCACTCGCCTCGGGTGAAGTCGAATACACGATTACCTCGGCGGGCCGCGCTGCCTTGTCCTGATCCGCGCTGTCTGTGGCCCCCGCGCTGCCCACGGAGACCCCGCCAGACTGTTGTGCCTTTGCCGGTCACCACTTCTGGCGTTCGTACCAGTCGTTCACTTCTTTCGTAGCCTGATCCTTTGCGTAGCCGTATCGCTGTTGCAAACGACCTTCTAACTGGTCTTGCTTGCCGGCAATTACGTCAAGATCATCGTCAGTGAGCTTGCCCCATTGCTCCTTGACCTTGCCCTTCATTTCTTTCCAATTGCCCTCAACACGATTCCAGTCCATTAGCTACCTCCTTCGGAGATGTGGGCTGGAAACCAAATGCCACTTCGTTCGTTCCAGGGCTCGATGCGGCATATGGACTTCGCGATCGAACTGGGCAGGCTGCACGAGAGCGGCACCTATGTGCGGCTGCTGCCGCCAGGCGCGGACCTGTTCCCGCGTCAATAAAGCAGCATCGCCGTTAGCCACGCCGCCAGCGAGGCGCACAGACCAATTCCGAGATAAGGCAATAGGAGGAGGCGCATCGGGCTTTCCCTCCGAGACGCGAATATGCTGTCAGCATCGCATGTCGGGCCATCAGGAGCCACGAATCTGAAGTTGTGGGGCGCCGGCGCCCACACGTCGCGCGCGCTTAGGCGACACCCGGCCGGTACGGCGCCGAGGTTCGGCAGAATTTCCATTGGAACATCGAACACGGTCTATCGGCGGCATGGGGCCATCGATAGCCTTAAAGACGGCCCCGGCGCTGGGGGCTTTTGGGGTCGTGGAGGCCGGGGCCGCTGGAGGCGCTTGAGCCTTGGAAGGCTAAGCAAGGCGAGCTTACTCTCAAGCCAAGCGGCTGTTCTGTTCGCTTCCGCACATTCGCGATACTGTTCCGATCAGGAACCGCACAGGGGAGCCGCCGGACTCAACCTGGTTTTGCGCTGTGAGAACAAGTGGTCACGACCAGCATGGTTCGGCTGCATTGCCAATCTTGTCCCAAAGTCGGCTCAAACACTCCGCGAGGAGTACCAATTGCCATAGTGGTGCCAGCCGCCACCAGAAGAACGGCCGTCAAAGCGAGCGTTCGAGAGGTTGTCCAATTAAATTGCATGGCGCTTCCCTCCAGTTGAGGCGGGCACGCTATCCTGGGTGATACCTGCCGCCTGTGAACTACATCACACGGCTTCCTCAATGCTCATCACAACCGGGTGCAGGAGGCCCGCCAGCATGAACCGCGACCATCCGTAAATTTCCCGAGGTCAAAGAAAAACCCGCCGACCTTGCGAGCCGGCGGAGTTTATTTGAGATTGTTGGCAATCGGCGGGCACCGATCACTGGATTAGGTTAGCAGAGTCGCCAACACAGCGCGAACCCGGCGGGCCATTGTTTTATCACTGGAGCCGCCAGCGGTGCGTCATCAGCCGCTGCCGATCTCGCCTCCTATGCGGCCCTTCATTTGCTAAGCTCCTCGTGCTTGCGGCGTCTACGGCATGTACTCGTTAAACGGCTGGCCGCCTGATGTCCGGTTTACCGCGAACAGCCGCCGAAGAGCGAATGGTCTCCGAGGTCTCAGATGGGCCGATTCTGTTGAAAAAGTCGGCTGTTGCGGCGCAGATAGATCAGTGATTCAGCCTGTCTAGTTGGCAGGACTGAAGATCATGATGGGGGTCGGCAAGTCGAGCAAGCCGCTTTGTTCTATGAGTTCTCACTTGAGAACCATATTCCCGCCGATCACCTGCTCAGGTCGATCGACAGGTTTGTTGACCTCGGAGAGATCAAGCGGGACCTGGCACCTTTCTACATCGGCCTTCGATCGATCCGGAGCTCATGATCCGGATGCTGCTGATCGGTTACTGCTTCGGTATCCGGTCAGAGCGGCGCCTGTGCGATGAGGTTCACCGCCTACCGGTGGTTCTGCCGGCTCGGTCTCGAGGGGCGGTGCCGGATCACTCGACATTCCCCAAGGACAGGCACGGCCGCTTCCGGCAAAGCGATCTCTTCCGACGCGTGTTCGAGTGCGTGTTGCGCCGCTGCATCGAGGAACGGCTGGTCGGCGGTGAAGGGTTTGCAGTCGATGCGAGCTTGATCAAGGCCGATGCCAATCGGCAGAAGGGCATCGAAGGCGACAAGGGACTTCCGCCGGCGGCGGCCGGACGAGCCATCGATGAGTATCTAGCTGTCCTCGACGATGCAGCCTTCGGGGCAGCGACCGAAGTCACCCCCAAGTTCGTGTCGCCCTCCGACCCGGCGGCGCGCTGGACGGGGGCTCACGGTCGCCAAGCCTTCTTCGCCTACTCCACGAACTACCTGATCGACGTCGAGAACGCGATCATCGTCGATGTTGAGGCGACTACGGCGATTCGGCAGGCGGAGGTGCTGGCTGCCAAGTGCATGATTGAGCGCTCGCTCGAACGGTTCGATCTCTATCCAAGCCGGCTCCTCGGTGACAGCGGTTATGGCTCGGCCGAGATGCTCGCCTGGCTGCTCTATGAGCACGGCATCGAGCCCCACCTTACAGTGTTCGACAAGTCGGCCCGCACAGACGGGATCTTCTCGCGCGACGACTTCACCTATGACCATACCGGAGACGTCTATCGTTGCCCCGATGGCAAAGTTCTTACCACGACCGGAACGCTGGTGAATGAGGGTGCCACCATGCTTTACCTGGCCAGTAAGCGCGATTGTGATCGCTGCGCATTGAAG
Source organism: Bradyrhizobium sp. 197 (assembly GCF_023073375.1). Lineage (NCBI taxonomy): Bacteria > Pseudomonadati > Pseudomonadota > Alphaproteobacteria > Hyphomicrobiales > Nitrobacteraceae > Bradyrhizobium > Bradyrhizobium sp. 197. The sequence goes on from NZ_JADPJJ010000026.1 coordinate 5,072, forward strand.
CTCCGGTGCTGCCCCACGCAGGCCTCACGGAGGGTGCCACGCTCGATCTACGAGGGCGCTCGCGACATGGCGCGCCAGATCGCAAGATCATGGGAGGGTCGCACTTCTCGTCGGCTCCGCAAGAAGATCGAGATGCTGTTCGCGCACCTCAAGCGCATTCTCAAGCTCGATCGCCTGCGACTAAGGGGTCCGAACGGCGCGCGACGAGTTCACCCTCGCAGCCACCGCCCAGAACCTCCGCAAAATGGCCAAGCTGATCCCAATGCCAACCCCAAGGCTCTCATAAGAACTGGTGAGCCCTTCGTCCGCATCGCAACTCGTACCATTACAGCGAACTACTTCGGGCCTTTTTCAACGGAATCGGCCAAGAGCGGACGTTGTGCATTGAACGTTCGAGATGGATCGCTCCTTTGTGGCGAAGTCTTGCGATCACTAAACTATTTTTCGCGGGCGAGATGATCAGCAATCGCACCAAGGATGAGGCATAAAACTGGGTCGTGATCGAGTTGTCGTGCTGGGAGCAAAACACGGGAATGGGCGTGAGAAGCCCGCAAAATCGCGCTAAGGACATCGCTTTCGACGTAGCCCCGATTAGCGGAGCTAAGGCTCGCTGGGTACGCTGAGGGAGCTTGCAGCAGCTCTTAACGAGTTTGGCATTCCAACTCCACGAAAGGGTAAATGGCCGCGATTCAAGTGCAGCGCGTTGTGCATCGCCTGTAGCTATGAGCCACAGCGCGAGCGTCGCGGCGGCGATGGCATTCTCCGACGGGCACGCGTTGAGGACGGATTACCGTACGCCGTAGCGCGCGAATTCCTCGGCGATGTCGCTCCGGACAGCTTTCGCGGCCACGACATCGGCTTCTCCCGAAACCGTCTCGCCTCTGCGGATCTTCGCCAGGCCACGGCCATATAGCGCTGCGGCAAACGCGGGGTCGATGCGCAGTGCGGCGTCGTAGTCGACGATGGCCGCGTCGGTCCGTCCGGCCTTGAGGTGGGCGAGCGCGCGGGAATCGTAGGTCGCGGCCGTATGCGCGCCCGACCCGATCGCCCTGTCGCAGGCTTCCACCGCGCCTTGCGGATCGCCCGTACTCGCCCGGATCCAGCAAAGGCCGCTCCAAGCCCCTTCCATGTCGGCGTTCAGACGAGTCGCCGAGGCGTAGTCGCTTTCGGCGCGTACAAGATCGCCCTTCTTCAGCCAGACCTCGGCGCGGTTGACGAAGGCGCCGGGGTAGGCCGGCTGGAGGACGATGGCACGGTCGAAATCCTCCATCGCGGCATCGTAGTCGCCCGTTCTCAGTCTCGCCGCGCCGCGGTTGTTGACAGGCTTGGCGAAGGTCGGATCGATGCCGATGGCGGCGTCGAAGTCGGCGAGGGCGCGGTCGTAGTCGACCTTCGCCGCGTAGGCGATACCGCGGTTGTTGTGGGCGATGGCCAAGGCCTGTGGGCCGCCACGGCCGGCTGCGATGAAGGCAGAGCAGGCCTCGATCCTTCGGTCGGGCGACGAGGCGGCATTGCAGAGCTCGACGTTCCGGAATTGACTTTCCGGCGTCTGCGCCGATCCGGGGACGGCCAGCAGCAGAATCATAACGGGCGCCGTCCCGAAGACCTTCAACATCCCCGGCAAATGCCGAGAGCGCGGTCGGCCCTCCGCTGCCGGGGCGGCGCAACGACCGGACCGGTCTTCCGCTTCATGACGGCGTCCTTGCCCTCCTCGATCAGCGTGGCGAACTTGACCGTGCCGTCGTCCGAGATCTCGATGTGGGGCGTGGTGCCCCGGATCCCCAACGTCGCCACCGGCGTGTCCACCTTCATGCTCCCGGTCTTGGCGATGCTGCCGGCGACGAAGGTGAAGGTGCCTCTGGTCAGGCTGATCAGGGTTGAATTGTCCTTGCCGTCCGGATCGTAGACGAACTCGTTCATTTCCATGCTGGCGTTGCTCGACAGGCTGAAGGAACTGCCGTCGGCAAAATTGATGCCGAGGCGGCCGTCGGCGCCGGTCCTGACGACGTCGCCCCGATAGACTGGATCGCCAACCTTCGCGCCGGCCCCGTCATCGGACAGTCTCGCCTGCACAACCGCGGCATCGATATGCTCGATCGCTGCCTTGCCAGCGACGGTCACGACCTTGCCGATCGGCTTGACGTCCTGCGCCCGAACCGGCGCAGGCGGACACGCCACCGCCACGAGCAAAAGGCCGAGAAGTCCTGCGACCGTCCTTTGTCCGCGCATGCGTCCGCTCCCATCCGTGAAGAGCCCGCTTCGGCGGAATGATGGCAGAGCCGCGCCCGGCACACCATACCGCATGTTGCCACTGCCACGTTTTAGTCGCAGCGGACGATGGTCCCGACCGCTCCGCGCCAACAAAAGAGCGCATTTGCGCGCACCCACTCAACATTTCGTGAAGGGGTCTCGGGACGACAAAGCGTAGTCTGGTGCGCGGAACCGGACACCCCGGCGGTGGACTCACACCCGACCATGGGTCCGGCCGCTTCAACGGAAGCGGGCAGCATGCGAGGCGTTCAGGATGTCGCTCGCACGTGTCTTCACCGGTCTTTGGCCGGCGCAGAACCAACGCAGTCCGCCGTCCGTCCGCGGCGGGCGCGCTGTAGAGTCGGCGGTCGTCGCGAGACTCGGATGGGCCGGAGGGCTGTCCTTCGTCGCGTTGATCCTTTCGGCTCTGAAAGAAGCGTGGGCCGCCGATCCCGATCTCGCCTTGTTCGACGACGCCTCCATCACCTACAAGGACTTCGAGCATGGCACCTTCGAACTCATCACGAAGGAGCCGGTGCCGCGCCACATCATCGTGGACGATCCCGGACAGACGGTCATCCTGAGCAAGACCGGATCGTCCGTCACCTTCGCGCAGGTGGCCAACAACGCTTCGCGGATGGACGACCTGCGGAGCCAGCAGCAGGACGTGCTCGACAACTACGCGAAGGACCATGGGCCGTCCGGATCCGGTACGCCTCCGGGCGAAGCGGTCGATCAGACGCTTCAGCCGATCGATTTCCAGGCGCCGGACGAGCCCAGTCCACAACATGCCCTTCCCGGGCTGGTGGTGCCGGCCAGATTCGCCCCGGATGGGCCATTGATCCATTCGCCACCGACACTGACGCTCGGGTCGGGCCCGGTCGAGATCGACACAGTCGCGTTCGATGAGTTCTCGGCCAACAGCGGCAGCTTCTCGGCCACGAGCTTCGGCTCCGGCACGACCGCGACCTTTGGCATCGCGGGCGGCGCGATCGGCCCTTTCGCCGTAGCGGGCGCAAGCTACGACGTCGAGAAGGCCGGCTCCTTCGGAATCCTGTACTTGAACAGCGCGACCGGCGCCTACGCCTACGTACCGAACAACGATGCCATCAACGCGCTGAAGGCGCCGAACGCCGACAGCTTCACGATCACGGCGTCCGACGGCTTCGCCTCGGCGAGCCAGACCTTCACGATCGACATCGCCGGCACCGACGACGCGGCGGCGATAAGCGGCGGGACCGGTGGATCAGTCGCTGCGGTTACCATGGACGCCGCCACGATTGCGGCGGCGTCCAAGGCGTACGACCCCCCGACCGCGAGCGGCAAGCTCACCGATACAGATGTCGACGATCCGGCCAACACGTTCACGGCCGTGAGCTCTCCGCATGCCAGCGACAAAGGCTATGGCAGCTTCACGATGACGTCCGACGGGCACTGGACCTACGCGCTGGATCCCGCCAGCGCCGCAGTGCTCGCGCTTACGGCGTACCAGACCCTGATTGACACCTTCACCGTGACCACGATCGGCGGCACGCCGCAGGTCGTCATGGTGACCATCCAAGGCGCCGACGATCCGGCCGTCATCTCCGGGGACACGCATGGTCGCGTGGTCGAAGCAGGCGGAGTCCAAAATTCCGCGCAGGGCGTCCCAACCGCGTGCGGCCTTCTGACCGCCACCGACGTCGACGGCCCGTCGAACGCGTTCGATCCCGTCAAATGTCCAGAGCCGAGCGACCATGGTTACGGCAGCTTCACCATGACCGCGGACGGGCACTGGACCTTCGCGCTCGACAATGGCAATTGCGCTGTGCAGGCGCTGAACGCAGGTCAGTCGCTGACTGACGATTTCACCGTGAGGGCCGCGGACGGTACGGCACAGACGGTGACGGTCACCATGGAGGGCGCCAACGACGCCGCGGTCGTCTACGGCGATATTTGCGGACGCGTGACCGAGCCAAGCAATTCCTGCGACCCCCCGCCACGTGCCAGCGGCACCTTGTCCGAGAGGGACGTCGACAATCCCGACGACACCTTCACGGCGACGACATGTCCGCAGGCGAGCGACCACGGCTACGGCAGTTTCACGATGACGACCTGCGGCACGTGGACATACGTGCTCAACCCCGAGAACCCCGAGGTCCAGGCCTTGAGGCCTTGCGACGCGCTGACCGATACCTTCACCGTGACCACGATCGACGGCACGCCGCAGATCGTGACCGTGGTCATCCAGGGCGCCGACGACGAAGGCTTTCACAACCGGGCCGAGCCCGCGTTCCATTTCGAGGCGGGTGCGGAACAGCAGCATGCCAGCTCGACCGCCCCGGCGGTCGTTTCCTCGGTCCGCGTCGCCGAGCTCAATCCGGAGCACGATTCCGCCGCGGCCGCATGGCCCCATCCGGCCGATGCGGCGCCGGCGGCTTGGCATTTCGGCGAGCAGGAGGCTGCTGGCCAGGCCGGACACCTACCCTTCCAACACGATCTGGTCCTTTGAGAGCCGCCAACACCTTGGTCGCGTCCGGCGGATTGGCGTTTTCCGGAGGCGCTCCCATCGTTGCGCCGATCACATTCACGGACCCGCACCGCCATCAGATGCACGGCCATCAAGAGGCATGAATGGGCGCAACTTCAAGTCCGCCCCAAGCACCATGAATGAGTCATTGTAACCTCCAAGGTCATCCTCGGAATGCGACAGGAGCAGCACTTGCAGAATTCCCGATGTCCGTTCCGGGTCACAGGCCGACTTCCGAACCGACTCGAGCCTGGGTCGGCTTATATCCTGAAGGCAGACATAGCGGCCCTGTAAGTGAAGGTCGGCAACGGGCCAACAACGGAAGTAGCCTTCTTACGCGATCACCTTGTCGGCGAGCGCGAGAAGCGTCGGCGGGATCGTAAGGCTGAGCGCCGTTCTCTGGGTAATTCTCACGGGCTCGCTCCGGGGTTGCTCCGCGGATTCCAGTGCTTCACGAGCGAGAAAAACGTGTTTCGCCTCATGGGTTGGAGTAAACTGCCTATCTCAATCTTGTGCGGCGGACGGCTCGACCGACGGCGCACGGCTAACGTAGCGGCCGACGTGACGGTGGCTATAGCCAGTGGATGGGTGCGGCCAAGTGTGCGTGTGAATACGATGGATATCTCTGCCTGGCTGCGCGGCTCAGCGTCCGATTTATCCCCGACACGCCGACGTCACGATGGCTTAAGCGCTTTTCGGTTAGGGCCAGCAGCGTTGCATAGGACGTCAGAGGGCGATGCCCCAGGGCCGGCGCTGGGGTGATCTGTGCTAGGCTTCTTCAACACATGGTTGGTTTTGGCGGAGGCGATTGTGAGGCGACGTGACTTCATCGCGCTCCTCGGCGGCGCGGCGGCAATCCGACCACTGGGCACGCATGCGGAGCGTCCGCCAGAGCGCATCCTCTATTTCACATACTCCGCCGGCTACCGGCACGATGTCATACCGCTTTCTAGGGTAGTCCTGACCCAGCTCGGAAGCAATTCGGGTGTCTTTGAAGTCACTGCAACGGAAGACACGTCTGACTTTTCTACCGAAAACCTCGCGCACTACGCAGCGGTGATGTTCTACACAACCGGAGAACTTCCGATGAGCGACGCGCAAAAGAGAGCTCTTCTGAACTTTGTACGCTCGGGCCGCGGGTTCCTCGGTGTTCATTCGGCGACGGACACATTCTACACTTGGCCAGACTATCTCGATCTGGTCGGCGGCTACTTTAATGGTCATCCTTGGCATCAGGCCGTGAACATCGAGGTCGTTGATCCTGGCGATCCCCTGGTGGCTTTTCTCGAGAATTCGTTGCAAGTCGAGGACGAGATCTACCAAATCAGCGACTTCGATTATCGTGGATCACGCGTGCTCCTGCGCCTCGACCCAAGCTCGGTGGACCTTGGCAAGGCCGGCGTACATCAACGATTCTATGGCTGGCCTCTCACCTGGACCCGATTCTACGGCGAGGGACGAGTATTCTATTCGGCGCTAGGCCACGAGCCGTCAGTTTGGCAGGACGGCCGCTACCAGCGAATCCTCACGAACGCTATCCTCTGGTCTGTGCGAAGGTCGCCCTCGTAGACACCGCGGCACTTCGCATTTGCGCTACCGCCGGATTCGTAGGCTGGTGTCCGTGCCAGAGGTTCGGACCGTCTTGGTCTGCGACTTCCGCTCCGGGTCAAAAAGCGGCCTAAGCGCCTATGCCCCCAATTGGCCGGCTTAGGGCCACAAGCTGACAAAGCTGATCCGTTCGATCGCTTTCGCGCGGGTCAAAGAAGCTCAGGGGGCGTAGCCCTTTCAGGTAGTTAGCGGAATCAACTCTGGTCGGCCGGACAAGAGCCGGACCTCTAGCCGGGCCGATTCGAGCGGACTAAGTCATCTCAAGGACGTTGTATGCCGCTATCGGACGATGCAACCCCTTGAGCGTCAGTTCACCCACGGGCTCCGCGGTCACCCTCGCGTCAAGCGCTTCCCGTACCTTGCTATCGACGAGAATCTGACTGTCGCGCGCCTCCGCGCAAAGACGGGCAGCCAGATTTACCACGGTTCCGATCGCGCTGTACTCAGAACGTCCCTCAAAACCGATAGGTCCGAGGGTCGCATATCCAAATGCAATGCCGACTCCAAATCCAAGTTCGTGTCTTGCACGCCGCCATTTATTCGATAATTCCAACAGGCGGCTTCGCATCGCGATAGCCATTTGGACAGCTCGCTTGCATGGATCTGTACAAGGAATCGGATCGCCGAAAATCACCATGATTCCGTCGCCCAGGAACCTCTCCAACGTGCCTTCAAACTCGTGGACAAGGGAGCCTAAGGTGGCATGATATTCCTGCATCACCGCCATCACCTCTTCGGGCTCGGCAATCTCTGCGAACGCCGTGAAACCTCGAAGGTCACCGAAGACTATTGTCACCTGTCTGCGGTGGCTCGCTAACGGCTCATATGTCGATGAAGAAAGAATCAATTCCGCTATCTGCGGCGAGAGAAAGCGCTTTAGACGGCTGACCCGTTCAATTTGCACAACCTGCTCCGCAACACGCTGCTCGAGCGTTCTATTCCACGCGGCGAGTTCGATCGCCTGAGCTTCAACTCGGTCATGTAACTCCTTAATGCGTAACATGGAACGAACACGCGCAACGAGAGCGGCATGGTCGACTGGCTTGGTCAGATATTCGTCGGCACCCGCGTTAAGTCCAGTGACGACATCCTGTGAGTCGGTTCGCGCGGTCACCATGATGATTGGAACAAATCCAAGCGTCGTATCGACCTTCAGTCGCCGGCAGACCTCAAAGCCATCGATCTTCGGCATCATGACGTCGAGGAGGACAACGTCCGGCGCGACTTCGCGCACGACCGCGAGCGCCCTCTCGCCGTTTTCAGCCTCCATGGTCTGATAACCCTCGGCGTCGAGGCGAGCTGTAAGAAGGCAGCGGTTCGTTTCGTTGTCATCCACGATCAAGATTCGGGGTGGGACATGCATCTCTGCTCCACGTCAGCATGCGCTGGAACTTCATGTCAGGTATCGATTGATCGTCTCAAGTAGCTTTCTTGCGCTGTAGGGCTTTGCGACATAGGCATCGCAGCCTGCCGCGCGTGCCTTTTCTTCATCGCCGCCAAGCGCATAGGAGGTAACGACGATGATTGGAATATGGCGGAGATCTGACTGCGCCTTTATGCGCCGTGTCGCCTCGTATCCGTCAAGAATAGGCAGTTGGATATCCATAAGGATCAGGTCCGGGCTTTGGGTTCGCGCCGCCACGAGCGCTCCTTCGCCGTCGTGCGCCTCGATCATTTCGTAACCGACGCTTGTAAGCAGATCGCGCAGAATCTGCCGATTGTCCTCCTGATCCTCGACCACCAGTACGCGCTTGCTCATGTCTGCATCGCCTGCTGCTCGAGCCGAGCCGGCACCAGAAAAGAGAATCTCGCCCCGTGGCCGAGGCGGGATTCTATCCAGATTCGACCACCATGCATCTCCACAATGCGCTTTACGATGGCGAGCCCCAATCCCGCGCCTCCTTTCGTCTTGGTGATCGAGTTATCCACCTGCTGGAATTCCTGGAAGATTCTGACCTGGTCGACTGAGTCGATGCCCGGTCCCGTGTCCTGAACGGAAAAGACGTAGGAATCTCCCCTCGTTTCCACTTCTATCCGGACCTCTCCCGCGTCTGTGAATTTGATCGCGTTACCAACGAGATTGAACAGGGCCTGAGCGAGCCTGCGTTCGTCTCCTCGCGCCGGCGGCAAGCCAGGCGGAACAGCAATTCTCAAACTTAGTTTCTTCTCCGCGGCGAGAGACTCAACGGAGGTATGAACAACGTTTATCAATTCCTCTACCGAGTAATCGGTCAGAGAAAGTCGAAGCTGTCCGGCTTCAATCTTGGAGAGATCGAGGACATCGTTGATGAGCCCGAGCAGATGTCTGCCGTTTCGTTGGATGCGTTCGACGGCGGATCGCATTTTCTCCGGAGGATTGCCGTATATGCCGTCGAGCATGAGCTCTGAAAAGCCGAGTACTGCGTTCAGTGGCGTCCGCAACTCATGACTCATGTTTGCGAGAAATTGCGATTTGTGACGGCTGGCCTCCTCAAGACTTCGGTAGAGCTGCTGCAGCTCTCCGCAGGTCGAATTGACGTGCGCCGCAAGCTCCCCGAGTTCGTCCCGATTGGGAAGGTCGATACGCTGGGCGAAATCGCCAGCGGCTATCCGATTCAGTCCGTCATGAATGATGCGCACTGGTTCGATCACAGACCGGGAGATCGCATGTCCCAGGACCAGCGTAAGCACGAAGCTTGCGAGCGCGACCCCAGCGACAAGTATCTGAGATTTGGTGTAGGTTTGTCGGCTCGCATCTATCCCGGCCACCATGTCCGCTTCAGCCCGGTTGACCAATTGATTGGTCAGTCGTTCGAGCTTGTCCGCGAGAGGCCCGAGCTCCGCGAGTTCGCTCTGTTTGGCCTCAGCCCCTCGCCCGCCGCGGATGAGATCGACGATGTGTGAAACGACGGCAATAAAGCGCGCATATTCTTCGCGCACCTGGTTGAGCAGCGCCACCTCGTCCTTTGCGACGAACGAGACACGGTCAAGGTCGTACCCAAACTGGTTGATCTGCCGCAGCACAACTGCCAATGTCGTTTCGTTCGGAAAGGCGAGCGCTGTGGATACGCCATAAAGTTGTCGAAGCGTATTGTGCTGCATCTGCCGATATGCCTCGATCTTCTGCTGCAGGCCAACAACCTGGTTCGCCCGCTGGTCCGCTTCGCGGAGCGAAAGGAGGCCGATTAGCCCAACCGAGACCAAGAGCATTTCGATGACGAAGAAGGCCATCAGCAATTTCGTGCGCAACGAGGGGCGCAGCTCAAACCCGAGAAGACCGCTCTTCGCTGACGTCTCGTCGCCACTTCCTCGCGACGTTGCAGGGAGCGGGCGCTGACCAAGAAACGACGTCGAATCAGCTTCCAAGTTCACGTCGAACCTCGTTCAGGAACCGCCAGTCGGCTGCGTCCGCGATAATCTTTGTAGGATTCGATTTCAGCATCCCCGCTTCGCGCAGGCGAAGAGCGTAGAAGCGGATTGTGTCTTCGGGATCAAACTCGCGCCAGCGGTTGTACGGCACATCCGCGAGCGTCTGAGCCGCATAGTCGTGGCGAGGCGTGAAACCCCCATCAACCATTCGCTGCGCAACAAGGGCCGGCGCGCTTACGCACAAATCCGTCGCCCGAAGCATGGCGCGAACTACACGTTTGGTGACGATGGGATTTTTTCTGACGAACTCCCGATTCCCCGCCAACATGCAGCAAAAGTACTGCGACCATGGGCGATCCTGCGCACTGTTGACGATTACATGCCCGATGTTCTTGGCACGCAGACGCTGTGGCTCCGGAGGGAAGCCAAGGAACGCGTCAATCTTACCCTCAGCAAATAACTCGATCGGTTTGACCGACGCACTGGTCACCCACTCGATATCCTTGGCGGGATCAAGTCCGACAAGCGTCGCCATCGCGCTGATGAAAACGTGCGGGCTACTGCCAACCCCCTGCTGGCCGACGGTTCGCCCCTTCAGATCGGCAACGCTACGTATGCCTTCCCTGGCGAACAGCTCGAAGCAGCCGACATGAACCCCAGCCACAACAGTAATGCTCGCGCCTCGATCGATCTCAAGAAGAAGCGGGCCGGAGAAATGCAGGGTGAAATCGATGTCGCCCTTCGCGATTGCTCTGGTTTGCTCCACGCCGGCGTCAGATTCGACGTAAACGACGTTTGTAAACCCCTCGGCATTCAAGAGGTCGCTCACCACGTACTGCGGAGCGATACAAATGCTTGCGTTCTTCGCAAGGCGGATTGTCGTGGTCTCTGGCGGCGGAGTGGACTCTTCGGCCTTCAGGCGCGCCGCAGCGATCCCAAACAGGGCAGTGGTAGCGGCACAGGCCCCAGCCAACAGCAAGTCGCGACGGTTCGTATTCATCGGGACCTCCTCGAAAACGCTTTAGCAGTCTGCTGAAAAACCCCCTCGCCAGGGAGGGGACTTGATGATTCACTTCGTCATCTCGAATCGGCGGAGACGATCATGCGCGGCAGGTTTACGGATCAGGGCGGCCTGTTTTCGTACATCGCGCCGGATAAACGTGTGCCAGCGAACCA
>NZ_JADPJJ010000099.1:0-15946 GCF_023073375.1 Bradyrhizobium sp. 197
ATGGAGAACCCGGGCAAGATCATGCTGGAGCTGATCGAGGTCCAGACCGGAAGCTATCTCGGCGAAGACGACATCATCCGGATTGAAGACGACTATCAAAGGTCGTAGCCAGCAAGCTCCGAATCACGCGACCCGGGCTGAAACGTTGGTCTCTTTCAGAGGCTTAAGGCCCAGGGAACGTGTAACTTTTTGAATCAAATCGTGTCCGGATCGTGAGGGCGGCATTCGCCACAAATGTGGCGTCCGTGCTAGAGCTGCGCCGGGGATTTTGCGTTGAATCGGGGTTTGCTCAGATGAGTTCCAACGGATCTGCACCGGCAAAGGCCGGCTTGCGCGTCGGCGTCATTGGCGCCGGCGTGATGGGCAGCAACCACGCGCGCGTGCTGAGCGGTTTGCCCGGCGTCAGCCTTGTCGGCGTCGTCGATCCTTCGCCGGCACATCGCACGCGCGCGATGGAACTTGCCAATTGCACGGGCTTCGAGACGCTCGACCAGCTCTTCGCCGAAGGCGTCGATGCCGTCACCATTGCGGCGCCGACCCATCTGCATCACGAGGTCTCGCTCGCCTGCATCGCCAAGAACATCCACGTGCTGGTCGAGAAGCCGATCGCCTCCACGGTCGCGGAAGGCCGCGAGATCGTCACCGCCGCGCAAAAGGCCGGCGTGACGCTGATGGTCGGCCATGTCGAGCGCTTCAATCCGGCGGTCGCCGCCGTCAAGCAGGCGATCGCGGGCGAAGATATCCTCTCCATCGCGATCACGCGCGTCGGCCCGTTCCCGCCGCGCATGTCCAACGTCGGCGTCGTCATCGATCTTGCCGTGCATGACATCGATCTGATCCGCTGGTTCACCGAATCCGACATCGTCGAGGTGCAACCGCAATTGTCGAGCGCGATCGCCGAGCGCGAGGACATCGCGTTGCTGCAGTTCCGCACCGCCAACGGCGTGCTCGCCCACATCAACACCAACTGGCTGACCCCGTTCAAGGCGCGCAGCGTCACGGTCGCAACCCGCGGCAAATACGTGATGGGCGATCTCCTGACGCGTCAGGTCACCGAATGCTTCGGCTTCAAGCCGGACGGCAGCTATTCGATGCGGCATCTGCCGGTCGGCCATGACGAGCCGCTTCGCGCCGAGCTGATCGCGTTCCTCAAGGCCGTGCGTAACGGCGAGACGCCGGCGGTCACGGGCGACGAGGGTGTTGCCAGCCTCGAGATCGCGACGCAGTGCCTGGAAACGCCGTCCCGCCCCGCAGCCACGTCGTCCGCCCGCAAGGGTCCGCGCCGCGTCGCCGGCTGATCCTTTTCCATGCCGACCACTCAAGAAGGCGCCAAGAACCAGGCCATGAACCAGCATCTGCGTTCCGAACCCATTCCCTTCGTCGACGTCGCCTCGCAGCGCCGCCGGCTCGGCGATTCGCTCGATACAGCCGTGAAGCGCGTTCTCGACCATTGTCAGTTCGTCAACGGCCCTGAAGTCGCCGAGCTCGAGAAGCAGCTTGCGGCCTATTGCGGCGCCAAGCACGTCATCGGCTGCGCGAGCGGCACCGATGCGATCCTGATGGTGATGATGGCGAAGAATGTCGGGCCGGGCGACGCCGTGCTGTGTCCGTCCTTCACCTTCATCGCGACGGCTTCGCCGGTGGCGCGGACCGGCGCAACGCCGGTCTATGTCGACGTGGACGAAGCGACCTTCAACATGAGCCCGGAGTCGCTGAAGCGCGGCATCGCGACCGCCCGCAAGCAGGGCCTCAAACCGGTCGCGGTCATTCCGGTCGACCTGTTCGGCCAGCCCGCCGATCACGACGCCATTGCCGAGATCGCCAAGGCGGAAGGCCTGTTCGTGCTCGACGACGCCGCGCAGGGATTTGGTGCGAGCTACAAGGGCAGCAAGCTCGGCACGCTGGCGCTCGCCACCGCGACCAGCTTCTTCCCCGCAAAACCGCTTGGCTGCTTCGGCGACGGCGGCGCGATCTTCACCGATGACGACGAGCTCGCGGCGACGCTGCGCAGCATCCGCGTGCACGGGCAGGGCGTCGATAAATACGACAACGTCCGCCTCGGCCTGACCGGCCGGCTCGACACCATGCAGGCCGCGATCCTGATCGAGAAGCTGAAGATCTTCGACGACGAGATCGCTGCCCGCAACAAGGTCGCCGAACGCTACGCGCGAGGACTCAGCAATGTGGTCACCGTGCCGCGCGTTGCTCCCGGCAATACATCGGTCTGGGCGCAGTACACGATCCGTCTCCCTGAGGGCACCGACCGCGACGGCTTCGCCGCCGCGCTGAAGGCCCAGGGTGTGCCGACCGCGATCTATTACGGCAAGTCGATGCATCAGCAAACCGCCTACAAGCAGTATCCGGTTGCAGAAGGCGGCCTGCCGGGCTGCGAGAGCCTGTCGCAGGACGTCATCAGCCTGCCGATGCACGCTTATCTGACCGAAGCCGATCAGGAGCGAATCATCGCGGCCGTGCGCGGCGCGCTTTCAACCTGATTTCGCCGTTATTCTTTACCTCTCCCGCTTGCGGGAGAGGTCGGATCGCGCAAGCGATCCGGGTGAGGGTTCTCTCCTCTGGGGGGCTCAATTGCGGAAACACCCTCTCCCCAACCCTCCCCGCAAGCGGGGGAGGGAGCGGACCTGCGCCGCAGCTTGCACCTAGACCTAATCTCGCCATGCTCTAAAACATACGCATGCTCGGACGCATCTTCACGGTTGGCGGATATACGCTGCTCTCGCGGCTGACGGGATTTGCCCGCGACATCATGCTCGCGGCGATCCTCGGCGCCGGCCCGGTGGCCGACGCCTTTTTTGTGGCGCTGCGGCTGCCCAATCATTTCCGCGCGATCTTTGCCGAAGGCGCGTTCAACGCCGCCTGGGTGCCAGCCTATGCCCACGTCCATGGCGAACGCGGGGAGGGGGCGGCAAGATTGTTCGCCGACCGCATCTTCACGCTGCTGCTGGCCTCGCAAGTGGTGCTGCTGATCGTCGCCTGGCTGTTCATGCCGCAGGCCATGAGCATTTTGGCGCCCGGCTTTAGCGAGGATGCCGAGCAGCGCAGGCTCGCGATCGAGCTCACCCGGATCACCTTTCCCTATCTGCTGCTGATCACGCTGGTGACGCTCTACGGCGGCATGCTCAACGTGATGCAACGCTTCGCCAGCGCTGCGGCGGCCTCGATCTTCCTCAACATCTCGATGATGATGACGCTGGCGCTCGCTGTCTGGTTTCCCAGCGCGGGCCATGCCGCCGCCTGGGGCGTCCTGATCTCGGGCTTCCTGCAATATTTCCTGCTGGCGGGCGATCTCGCGCGCCACGGCGGCCTGCCGCGCTTTGCGCCACTCAAGCTCGACGAAGACGTCCGCGGCTTCTTTAGGGCGCTCGGGCCCGCGACGCTGGGCTCGATGGGCACGCAGGTCGCGCTGTTTGCCGACACCATCATCGCGACCTTCCTGCCCGCGGGCGCGCTGTCGGCGCTCTACTATGCCGACCGCCTCAACCAGCTGCCGATCGGCGTCATCGGTATCGCCATCGGCACGGTGCTGCTGCCGGAGATGTCGCGGCGGATCACCGCCAACGACCATGACGGCGCGATGAAGGCGCAGCGCCGCGCGTTCGATTTCACGCTGCTGTTCTCGGTGCCGTTCGTCGCAGCCTTCCTCACCGTGCCCGATGCGATCATGCGTGCGCTGTTCGCCCGCGGGGCGTTCTCGAAAGCCGATGCCGCCGTCGCCGGCGCCACGCTCGCCGCCTATGCCATCGGTCTGATCCCCTTCGTGCTGATCCGCAGCGCGGTCGCGACCTTCTATGCGCGCAAGGACACGGCGACGCCGGTTCGAGCGTCACTGACCGGCATCGCGGTCAACGTCGCCCTGAAAGTCGCCTTGATGGGATCGCTCGCCCAGATCGGCCTGGCGCTCGCAACAGCCGTCGGTGTCTGGACCAATCTGCTGCTGGTGCTCTTCTTCGCAGTGCGGCGGGGCTTTCTCGTGCTGGACCGTGCCTGGCTGTTGTCGCTGGCCAAATTCCTGCTGACCGGCATCATCCTGGCCGCTGCCTTCTGGCTGATCGCGCGCTTCAGCGGCGCCTATCTTGCCTCGATGCACTTCCAAGACGAACTGACGCTGGTCCTGTTGGCCCTCGGGGGCACAATCGTCTACGCGCTCGCGATCCTGGTTCTGTTCGGCCGCCGCTGGCTGGTCTCGCTGGTGCGCGGCTAGCTTCTTCAAATTTTCAACGCATTGACGGCTCGACCTTGTCGGCACGGACCAGTCTCGATCGTTCTTGGATGGACACATCGCGGAGGTGCGGTGGATGGACCCTGCACACGTGAAGTGATGCCGTCACCTCGATCCGGCAAAATCGAACCAGGAGCACTGTTTATGAGGATCACCGTCGAAACCAACGTAGCAGCCCCGATCGATCAGGTCTGGCGCGCCTATACGACGCCTGCCGACGTCATGAAGTGGAACGCCGCGTCCGACGACTGGCATACGACTAAGGCTGCCGTCGACCTGCGAGAAGGCGGTGCCTTCTCATCTCGCATGGAGGCCAAGAACGGCAGCATGGGCTTTGACTTTGCCGGCACCTACACGAAGATCGTCGAGCACAAGCGGATCGAATACGCGTTCGGCGAGCGAAAAGCCGAAGTCGAGTTTGTGCCGGGACCGAAGGGCATTCTCGTCCGCGTTGTCTTCGATGGCGAATCGACGCACTCGGTCGAGCAGCAGCAAGGCGGTTGGCAGGCCATCCTCGACAACTTCGCGCGACACGTGGAAGCGAAGCAGAAGAAGTCGTGAAGGCGGGTAGGGGGAAGAGAGCGCCGGAGCGAGGGCTCGCCTCCAGGATGCAACCGACGGCCACACATCTCTTGATTTTGCGAGATTGCTGTGGTATTCGCGGCTCATGACTAAATCAGTGCGCAACATCAACTCGATGCACATGACCCGCTTCGGCTGGGCCGTGGGAGGAGTCGCGCGCTAGGAATTCGACGACGACATCTTTTCCACCAGGCCCCGCCGGCATCGGACGGGGCCGTTTGTTTGGCCACGCTCCCTGCCGGCACAACAGCAGGAGCATCCGATGCCACCCCAACAGACGAACGTCACATCCGGGATTGAGGCCGATGCCGAGGGACGCGGCCTCAACGTCTCCATCGTGTCGGCGAGGGACGCGATGGACGCAGCGTTGGCAGCGCGCCTCAAGGCGACCGCTGCGGCGCTGGACTACGCTTTGCCGGAAAAGGATGCTGCCGCATCGACGCGAAGCGTCCTGGGCTTGCTCAGGCGATTTTGGCGTGCGTTTCAGGGGCGGCGACAGCGCCAGAGCTTACGAGCCAATTTGCAGGACCTCAGTGACAGGGAGCTGATGGATATCGGCCTGACGCGCAGTGAGATCGACTACATCACAGCTGAACGAGCTATCGATAGACTTAGAGATAGCACCATATATCTGTGGAGCCGTGGTGTGATGTAACTTTGTAGAGGAGCTTGGCGGGCTGCTCCTTCGCGGACGATCCTTCGAGACGCCCGCTTTGGCGGGCTCCTCAGGATGAGGTCTCGTTTCCGCGGCGCAATCCTGGATCCTCATGGTGAGGAGCGCCGCTTGGGGCGCGTCTCGAACCATGAAGGCCGAACTCTGTCCCGCCTTCCAGAACGCCATATGCGATAGGCCCCGTGCTATGACGGATCAGCGGCGCTTTTCCCTGCCTGCGATCAATGTGCCCAGCCAAAGCCATTTGCCTTGCCAGTTTTTCCACGGCAATATGCCGGCAAAACAACCATGAGAACGGGAAGAGAAAATGGCGGCTCCCATCAAGTTCGGCGTTGGTCAAAGCGTGCTGCGCAAGGAGGATGATGCACTCATCCGCGGCAAGGGCCGCTACACCGACGATTACGCGCCGCAGGCTGCGCTCCGCTGCCTGATGCTGCGCTCGCCGCATGCGCATGCCAAATACACCATCGATGCGAGCCGCGCCCGCACTCTTCCGGGTGTTGCGCTGATCCTGACCGCCGATGACGTCAAGGATCTCGGCAATCTGCCCTGCCTGTTCAATCTCGAAACCGATCCCTTCACCGGCCCGCCCTACCCGATCCTCGCCAAGGACGAGGTGCGCCATGTCGGCGATTCCATCGCCTTCGTCGTGGCTGAGACCATCGACCAGGCCCGCGACGCGATCGAGGCGATCGAGGTCAAATGGAGCCCGCTGCTGGCGGTGACCGGCGTCGTCAACGCCATCAAGAAGGGCGCGCCGCAGGTCTGGCCGGACAAGGCCGGCAATGTGCTGTTCGACGTCTCGATCGGCGACAAGGCCGCGACCGAAGCAGTGTTTGCCAAGGCGCATGCGGTCGCCGAAATCTCGATCGTCAATCCGCGTGTGGTCGCGAGCTTCATGGAGGCACGCGCTGCCGTCTGCGAATACGACGCCAAGCGCGACCATCTGACGCTGACGGTCGGCAGCCAGGGCAGCCATCGCCTGCGCGACATCCTCTGCCAGAACGTGCTGAACATCCCGACGGACAAGATGCGGGTGATCTGCCCCGACGTCGGCGGAGGCTTCGGCACGAAGCTGTTTCCCTATCGGGAATACGCCCTCCTGGCAGTCGCCGCGCGAAAGCTGAAGAAGGCGGTGAAATGGGCGGCCGACCGCACCGAGCATTTCATGGGCGACGCGCAGGGCCGCGACAACGTCACCACGGCGAAGATGGCGCTGGCCGAGGACGGCAAATTCCTCGCGATGGATTGCGACCTGATGGGCGACATGGGCGCGTATCTGTCGACCTTCGGGCCCTATATCCCGCATGGCGGCGCCGGCATGCTGCCGGGCCTCTACGATATCCAGGCGTTCCATTGCCGCGTGCGCACCATCTTCACCAACAGCGTGCCGGTCGATGCCTATCGTGGTGCGGGGCGGCCTGAGGCCGCTTATGTCATCGAGCGCCTCGTGGATGCCTGCGCGCGAAAACTCGACATGACGCCGGACGCCATCCGCCGCAAGAATTTCATTCAGCCGAAGGCGCTGCCGTACAAGACCGCGACCGGCAAGGTCTACGATTCCGGCGACTTCGCCGCGCATCTCAAGCGCGCGATGGAGATCGCCGAGTGGAAGGAGTTTGGAAAGCGCGCAAAGCTCGCCAAGAAGAACGGCCTGATCCGCGGCATCGGGCTTGCGAGCTATGTCGAGGTCTGCGGCACCATGGGCGAGGAGACCGCCAATGTGCGGATGGATCCCAATGGCGACATCACTGTCCTGATCGGCACGCAGTCGAGCGGGCAGGGCCACCAGACCGCCTATGCGCAGATCGTCGCCGAGCAGTTCGGCGTTGCGCCCGAGCGCGTGCACGTCCACCAGGGCGACACCGATATGATCGCCACGGGCCTCGGCACCGGCGGCTCGGCCTCGATTCCTTCAGGCGGTGTCAGCGTCGAGCGTGCGACCCGCGAACTCGGCGCGAAGCTTAAGGAGATCGCGGCGCAGGCGCTGGAGGCGAGCGCCGGCGACCTCGAGATTTCAGAAGGCGTGGTGCGCATCGCCGGCACCGACCGTTCGATCTCGTTCGCCGATCTCGCCAAGCGCCCCGGCGCCGACCCGTCGAAGCTGAACGCGAGTGCGACCTTCGCCAGTGCCGATGGCACCTATCCGAACGGCACGCATGTTGCCGAAGTCGAGATCGATCCGGCCACCGGCATCATCAAAATCGTCAACTACGTGATCGTCGACGATTTCGGCAAGACGCTCAATCCGCTGCTGCTGGCCGGCCAGGTGCATGGCGGCGCCATGCAGGGCATCGGCCAGGCGCTGATGGAGCAGGTTGTCTATGGCGCCAGCGACGGCCAGCTCATCACCGCGACCTTCATGGACTACGCGCTGCCGCGCGCGGCGGACGGGCCTGCGTTCGTGTTCGAGACTGCCAACGTTCCCTGCACGACCAACCCGCTGGGAGTGAAGGGCGCGGGCGAGGCCGGCGCGATCGGCTCCTGTCCGGCCGTCGTCAACGCCATCGTCGACGGGCTCTGGCGCGAGTACAAGATCGACCACATCGACATGCCCGCGACCGCGGAGCGGGTGTGGATCGCCATCAACGAGCACCATCGCCGTCACAGCCTCTAGGTCCCGACCTCCGCGGCGGGAATAAATGCCCGCCGCCGGGTTCTAGCCATGATGGCCCTGCCCCAAACTCTGCGAACCGGAGAAACAAGCCGATGAAACGGACGATGATTGTCGTGGGCACCTTGGTGCTAGGTGCGGGCGCCGTGATGGCGCAACAGGAGATTGCCGTCCAGCAGGACAATCTGATGCGCTCGCAGGCCAAGAGCCTCTACACCGTCATCCAGAAGATGACCAAGGGCGACATCCCCTACAACCAGAAGGCCGTCGACGAGGCGATCGCCAATCTCGAGGGCGACGTCGCCAAGATTGCCAAGACTTTCGAGGTCAATCCCAAGCAGGACGTCGTGAACGCGACCTATGGGGCGTCGTCGAAGGTTTGGCAGAACAAAGCCGATTTCGACTCCAAGATCCCACCGGTCCAGAAGGCGATCGCGGACGTCAAGGGCAAGATCACCGACGTGGCGAGCCTGAAGGCCGCATACACCGCGATCAACGATCGCTGCACTGACTGCCACGAGACCTATCGCGTCAAGCTGAAGTAACGGCACGCACGACACCACAAGCTCAGCGTCATCGCCCGCGAAGGCGGGCGATCCAGTACGCCGCGGCGCTGCTGGGGACGTTTGACGTCTCTGGAATACTGGATTCCCCGCCTTCGCGGGGAATGACAGGGGAGGCGCAGCAAATTCTATTCGCAAGGCCTGACGGATCGCTGTCAGAGCGGCTATCTTCAGCTCGGCCGCCGCGGCGTCGATGCGAGCTGTTGGATGCTGGCGCATCTGGCTCCTGACGACTTTATGACGTCAGGAGCTCCAACGCGGCAGGATCTGAATCAAACAGCGAGACAAGCCATGGTGAAACCGTTCCCGTCGAAGACGCACATCGGCAACCATATGCTGCATCCCGAAACGCTGATGCTGACCTATGGCTATGATCCGCAATTGTCGGAAGGCGCCGTCAAGCCGCCGGTGTTCCTGACCTCCACGTTCGTGTTCAAGACGGCCGAGGATGGGCAGGACTTCTTCGATTTCGTCTCCGGCCGGCGCGAGCCTCCGGAAGGGATGGGTGCGGGCCTAGTCTATTCGCGCTTCAATCATCCCAACAGCGAAATCGTCGAGGACAGGCTCGCGATCTACGAGCGCACCGAGAGCTGTGCGCTGTTTTCATCGGGCATGGCGGCCATCGCAACCACGATCCTGGCTTTCGTCCGCCCTGGCGATGTCATTCTGCACTCCCAGCCGCTCTATGGCGGGACGGAAACCCTGCTGACGAATACGCTTGCGCGTCTGTCGATCGGCGCCGTCGGCTTCGCCGATGGTGTTGACGAAGCTGTGGTCAGCCAGGCCGCGGAAGAGGCCATGGGCAAGGGCCGGGTCTCGATGATCCTGATCGAAACCCCGGCCAACCCGACCAACGGGCTGGTCGACGTCGCGATGATGCGGCGTATCGCCGACGTCATCGGAAAGAAGCAAGGACACGTCCCGATCATCGCCTGCGACAATACGCTGCTCGGACCGGTGTTTCAGCGGCCGATCGAGCACGGCGCGGATATTTCCTTGTACTCGCTCACGAAATATGTCGGCGGTCATTCAGACCTGATCGCGGGCGCCGCGCTCGGCGCGAAGGCAGTCGTGAAAGGCATCAAGGCGCTCCGGGGCGCCATCGGCACCCAGCTCGATCCGCATTCCTGCTGGATGATCAATCGGTCGCTCGAGACGCTGAGCCTGCGGATGGAAAAGGCCGATGCGAATGCGCGCCTCGTGGCCGACTATCTGCGCGATCATCCCAAAGTGGCCAAGGTCCACTATCTCGGTCATCACGAAGCGGCTTCGCCGGCCGGACTTGTGTTCGCGCGGCAATGCTCAGGGGCGGGATCCACGTTCTCGTTCGACATCGTCGGCGGCAAGGCGGCGGCCATGAAATTCCTCAACGCGCTGCAGATCCTCAAGCTGGCGGTGAGCCTTGGTGGAACGGAGTCACTTGCGAGCCTGCCTGCCACCATGACCCATTCCGGCGTTCCCGCCGATATCCGCCGGAAAATCGGCGTCCTCGATTCCACGATCCGGCTGTCGATCGGCATCGAACACCCCTCGGACCTGATCGCCGATCTCGCGCAGGCGTTGAATGCGGCCGAACCTGACGTGTGACGCATGCGCCAGCGCGGGCTCCGTGAATCGAAAAGGGCGGTTGCGTAAGCAGCCGCCCTTTTGTCGGACAGTGCGAAAGGTTACTTCATCACCTGACCGCGGATCTCTCCGCCCGGATTGGCCGCGGTGTGAATGTTGACGTAGAGCTTGCCGGCCAGGAGATCGGCGGCCTGCGCGTCGGTCAGTGTCGCCGAGCCCTCCGCCGGGCTCTTGGCGGCGCCGGGGATCGGGACCGCGACGCCGGCGTTCTTGCCGGCCTCGGCGGGTCCGTGGAAATGGGCGGCGGTGGCGGGGCCGGACAGGCCGGAATAGGTGACCTTCCAGGACAGCTTCTTGCTGGCGGCGTCGTAGTCCAGATCGGCCGTTCCGGTGCCGCTGCTGGTCGTTGCGGGCACCTCGGACTTGGCGTCGAGCGTTGCTTTCAGCTTTTCCGCGCTGGCCGAACCCGCAAAGGCAACGGCGCCGAGCACTGACATGGCGATGACGGTCTTGTTCATGACTCTTCTCCCTGCTGAACCCGTTTGGGCTGCCAAACTTCCAACAGCCGGCATTTCAGTTTATTCCCGTTTCAGGCCGCGGTGGGCTAAATTCTTCGTGGTTGGAGCGACGAAGACATCGGTCATAAGGTTCGCGGCGATGCACGAAGGGACCGCATGTTGCGACGAACAATCTCCGTGGCGCTGCTCGCCGCACTCGCCGCAGCCGGCGCCTATTGGTGGCTCAGCGCGCCGGTGGTGGCGGCCGCCGGTGGCGCGCCTGCCCACGTGCCTGATCTTGCCAATGGCGAGGTGATGTTCAACGCCGGCGGCTGCGCCTCATGCCATGCCGTCCCCGACCAGCCCGATCGTCTCAGGCTCGGCGGCGGCGTCGCGATCAAGTCGCCGTTCGGAACATTCTACGCGCCGAACATCTCCTCCGATCCGAGCGACGGTATCGGCAAATGGAGCGACGCTGAATTCGTCAACGCGGTGATGCACGGGGTCTCGCCCGACGGACAGCATTATTTTCCGGCCTTTCCCTACACGTCCTATCAGCATGCCAGGCGCGAGGACGTGCTCGATCTCTTCGCCTATCTGAAAACGCTGCCGGCCGTTGCAGGCAAGGTGCGCGACCACGATGTGCGCTTTCCCTTCGACATCCGGCGCAACGTCGGCATCTGGAAACTTTTGTTTATGGACGGCAAGCCTTTCGTCGCCGACAGCGCGAAGTCGCCGCAATGGAATCGTGGCGCCTATCTCGTCAACAGTTTTGGCCATTGCGCGGAATGCCACAGCCCGCGCAATGCGCTTGGCGGCATCATCGCCGGAGAACGCTTCGCCGGCGGGCCCAATCCGGAAGGCGAGGGCTGGGTGCCCAACATCACGCAGAAGGGCCTTGGGGAGTGGAGCGCGAAGGATATTGCCTATCTCCTGAAGACCGGCGAACTCCCCGACGGCGACAGCGTCGGCGGTGCGATGACGCGGGTGATCAAGAACACCTCGCAATTGCCGGACGAGGATCGCGCGGCGATGGCGGACTATCTCAAATCGCTGCCGCCAGTGGACGGTCCGCCGCGACCGAAGCGCAAAGAAGGAAGTTAGGTCGCGCCAAACGCCTTGAAGGTGATGATGGTCAGGGTGTCCTGGATGCCCGGCAGCACCTGCACCTTCTCGTTGACGAAGTGGCCGATATCGGTGTCGTTGTCGACGTAGAACTTCACCAGCAGGTCGTATTGACCGGCCGTGGAATAGATCTCGGAGGCGATCTCGGCTTCGGCAAGCGCATTGGCGACCACATAGGACTGGCCGAGCTTGCATTTGATCTGGACGAAAAAAGGAACCATTGCAGTCACTCCGAAGGCATATCTGACCGGCTAATAGGCCAAAACCGGCCGGATTTGGCAAGCGAACTTGCTGCCTCTGTATATGCGCGCTAGGACGGGCCATGGTCCCCAGGAAGCGGAAAATCGGCCCATGACCACCCCCGTGGCGCTCACCATCGCCGGCTCCGATTCCAGCGGCGGTGCCGGCATCCAGGCAGACCTGAAGACCTTTGCCGCGCTCGGTGTCTTCGGCGCTTCCGCCATCACGGCGCTGACGGCGCAGAACACGCGCGGCGTCACCGGCATTCACGCCGTGCCGGCCGAGTTCGTCACCGCGCAGATCGACGCGGTATTCTCCGATCTCGAGGTCGGCGCGGTCAAGATCGGCATGGTGGCGCAGGTCGCAAGCATCGATGCGATCGCGGCCGCACTGTCGCGCTGGAAACCCCAACATATCGTGCTCGATCCCGTGATGGTGGCGACATCGGGTGATCGGCTGCTCGCGTCCGAAGCCATCGACGCCCTGCGCAGCAAACTGATGCCGCTGGCCTCGGTGATCACGCCCAATCTGCCGGAAGCTGCGGCTCTGCTCGACGAGCCGGTCGCGACCAGCGAGGCCGAGATCGAGAGCCAGGGGCGCCGGCTGCTGGCGTTGGGCTGCCGTGCGGTCCTGATCAAGGGCGGGCACGGCGAGGGCGCCGAGAGCACCGACTATTTCGTCGATGCCAAGACCACGATCGCGCTCGCCGCGCCGCGCGTGGCCACAAGCAACACCCATGGCACCGGCTGTTCGCTGTCCTCGGCGGTCGCCGCGGGGCTGGCCAGGGGCGAGGATCTCGAGCGCGCCGTGCGCAACGCCAAGGCCTGGATCAGCGCGGCGATCGCGGCCGCCGACCGCTTCAGCGTCGGCCATGGCCACGGGCCGATCCATCATTTCCACAGGTTTTACTGAGACCGGCCGCGAGCGCGCGGCCGTTAACCCATCCAGCCAGCAGTTCCGGGTTCTTGCGGAGGTGGCTGCGGCGTGATGTCGCCTGATTGTCGCATGCGACTGATATTCGCGGGGAAGGCGAAGGCAAGGCGCGATTCGTATCTGAGGGTGCCTCAAAGGTTCAATTGGTCATCCCCCTGTCACGGGACATTGTTACAGGCTGTCGCATGGGAAGTTACGATGTGAGTGACGAGAGCCCGGAGCGGCGCTTTCGCACGTTGTTCATCTCCGACGTTCATCTCGGAGCCCGCGGTTCTCAAGCCGACCTTCTGCTCGACTTCCTGCGTTTCCATGATGCAGACACGATCTATCTCGTCGGCGACATCGTCGACGGCTGGGCGCTGAAATCGAGCTGGCATTGGCCGCAATCGCATAACGACCTCGTCCAGAAACTTTTGCGCAAGGCGCGAAAGGGCGCCAAGGTCATCTACATCCCCGGCAATCACGACGAGTTCCTGCGCAACTATTACGGCACGCATTTCGGCGGCATCGACGTCGTCGAGAACACCGTCCACGCCGGCGTGGACGGCAAGCGCTATCTCGTCATCCACGGCGACATCTTCGACCTCGTGGTGCAGAACGCGCGCTGGCTCGCCCATCTCGGCGACAAGGCTTACGACTTCGCGATCCAGATGAATCGCTTCGTCAATTTCTTCCGGCGCATGTTCAAAGTGCCCTATTGGTCGCTGTCGCAATGGGCCAAGCAGAAGGTCAAGAACGCCGTCAACTATATCGGCGCGTTCGAGCAGGCGCTCGCCGCCGAGGCGCGGCGCCATGATGCCGATGGCGTGATCTGCGGCCACATCCACTACGCCGTGATCCGCGACGAGGGCGGCATCCGCTACATGAATTGCGGCGACTGGGTCGAGAGCTGCACGGCGCTGGTCGAGCACGACGACGGCCGTTTCGAGATCATCACCTGGGCGGACCAGGCCGAGAAGCCGGCGCAGATACCGCAGGTCGCAGCCAAAGCTGCATAACAAGGGCAGCCTGATGCGCATTCTGGTCGCGACCGACGCCTGGCACCCGCAAGTCAACGGTGTGGTTCGGACGCTGACCAAGCTTGCTGACGCCGCCAAAAGCCTCGCTGACCGAGCGCGGCTTCGACAATGTGGTGCTGTGGCCCCGCGGCGTCGACACGCATTTGTTCCATCCTCGCGCGATCGATCTCTGTTTGCCGGCACCGGTGTTCCTCTCGGTCGGCCGGGTCGCGGTGGAGAAGAACCTCGAGGCATTCCTTGACCTCGATTTGCCCGGCACCAAGGTGATCGTCGGCGACGGTCCGGCGCGTGTCGCGCTGGAGGAGGCCTACCCGGACGCGATCTTCCTCGGCGAGAAGCACGGCGAGGAACTGGCCGACATTTACGCGGCCGCCGACGTCTTCGTGTTTCCGAGCAAGACCGACACGTTTGGCCTGGTCCTCCTCGAAGCGCTCGCAAGCGGCCTGCCGGTCGCGGCGTTCCCGGTGAAGGGGCCCCGCGACGTGATCGGCGATGCGCGGGTCGGGGCGCTCGATCACGATCTGCGCAGCGCCTGCTTCGCCGCGCTCGACATCTCCCGGCAGGACTGTGTCGAGTTCGCCGCCAACTACACCTGGGAAGCCTCGGCCCGGGGATTTATCGACAGCATTTTGGCGGTCGGCGCGGTGCTACCGGGCCGGAACGGGGCGGAGCCGGCGCGCTTCGTCGCCTGAGCGGAAGAAATCCTCGCGTGGAGGTGTCTTGCCCGCGCCTCGATAGCCGCGATATGGTCGGCTATGACCGAACAGCTCCTCCCGATCGGCCCTGCCGATATCGATGCCGCAGCGCGCGTGATCGCGCCCTTCGCGGTCCGCACCCCGCTGCTGTCCTTTCCCGTGCTCAACGAGCGCGTCGGCGCAAAGGTGTTCCTGAAGCCGGAGATGCTCCAGCGCACCGGTTCGTTCAAGTTTCGCGGTGCTTTCAACAAGGTCGCCTCGATCCCGCAGGACAAGCGCGCCGGTGGCGTGGTCGCGTTCTCCTCCGGCAACCATGCCCAGGGTGTGGCGGCGGCGGCAAAAATCCTCGACATGCAGGCGACCATCGTGATGCCCGCGGATGCGCCGCTGTCCAAGCGCGAGCGCACCAAATCCTATGGCGCCGAGGTCGTGCTGTACGACCGCGATCGCGACGACCGCGAGGCGATCTCGCGCGGCATCGCCGAGAAGCGCGGCGCAACGCTGGTCAGGCCCTATGACGATCCCTTCGTGATCGCAGGCCAAGGCACTGCCGGTCGCGAGATTGCGGAAGACATGGCAGCGCTCGGTCTCGTCCCTGACATCGTGGTCGCGCCGGCCTCCGGCGGTGGCCTGATCGCGGGCGTCGCGACGGCAGTAAAGGCGCGCTATCCGCTGGCCCAAATCGTCGTCGCCGAGCCCGAGTCGTTCGACGATCACGGCCTTTCGCTGACCGCAGGTCATCGCGAGCCGCACGGGCCGGCAGGCCGCACCATCTGCGATGCGCTGATGGCCCTGATCCCAGGCGAGATGACGTTTGCGATCAACAGCAAGCTGCTCGCGCGCGGCGTGACCGCGTCGGACAAGGAAGTCGGCGCGGCCGTCGCATTCGCCTATCGCGAGCTGAAGCTCGTGGTCGAGCCGGGCGGAGCGGTGGGCTTGGCCGCGCTGCTTGCGGGGCGTCTTGATGTTGCCGGCAAGAACGTCGTCATCGTGCTCTCCGGCGGCAATGTCGATGCCGATCTGTTCGCGGAGCTGGTGGCCTGATTTTCTAATCGTCTCACATGAAGAAGGGGCAGAGCGTTGCCGCTCTGCCCCTTTCTGTAGTGTGCCGAGTATGAACGACAGCTTGGAGGTGGAAGTCCTCTATCCAGCCTGATGGCGGCGAAGGATTAGCGAAGCGCAAGGGCGTCATCGTGAGGTGG